>JBLHWG010000154.1:0-11601 GCA_047629055.1 Halioglobus sp. | reverse complement strand
AGGCTAACGTCATTAATGATTGGCATTCCGGGTATGTAACCGGCACTTAAGCCACTAACAATGAGTCCCGTTTGGAAGGCAGGTGGATGCTCAGTTGCCATGTTGATGCAATACCTTTGTCATACGGTGTTCATATCAATATCGCCCAGATAACTGTCCAGTAACTCTTCACAAGCAAGCGCCTCGTAAGCATTGCCGGTAAATATAACTCGCCCATTGGCCATGGCTATGATTGGATCACAGTGACGCATAACCAGATCCATATTGTGTTCGATAATAAGAAATGTAATTCCCTGCTGATTGAGTGCATGAATTCTGTCCATTAACACATGTGTTAATACAGGATTGACCCCGGCAGCCGGTTCGTCAAGCATGATCATCTGCGGCTTGCCCATCAGTACACGAGCTAGTTCCAATAATTTCTGCTGACCGCCTGAGAGGTTTCGCGCAGCTTCAAGGCCAAGTTTATCTAAGGTGGTGAATGTCAGTATTTCATGAGCGCGTTGCAGGTGCTCTTCTTCTTGCAGGCGAATGGCTGCAGGCCTGACTATCGGCGCCCAGAAAGTTTCACCCAGCTGCCCCGGTGCTGCCAACATTAAATTGTCCAGAACAGTCATTTCAGGGAACGGTTGAGGTATCTGAAAAGTACGCGCCAAACCTGTGCGGTAAACTTGATCGGCAGACAACGCATGCAATGCTTTACCGTCAAACACGATCTTGCCGGAGTCACTACGCAGTTCTCCAACGATGGTTTCAAACAGGGTGGATTTGCCGGCTCCGTTGGGCCCGATGAGCCCAGTGATGCTGCCGCGTTGAATAGTCAGCGTGACGTTATCGACAGCAGTTTGCTCACCAAAGTGTTTGCTGAGGTTGTGAATTTCCAGCAGAGAGATGTCTGCTGGGTTCTGCCGTGGCTTATCGCCAGGCGTAAGTGTTGTTGCAGACGTTGTATTGTCCTCTGAGTAAATCATCATTCTGGCGTGTTGAGGTTGTACTTCATGATGCGTCCGTGCGGACCGTTTCGATCACGTTCCAGTGCGTACACATTGCCCAGAGGGCCTTTACGTTGTGATGTTACTGCCGCTATGGCAATACGATTTTCAACGCTCAGCGATACTTTCAGGCTTGCCAATGTCTGGTCTATATTGGCAGCCGTTCTGGCCCCGATAATCACAGCAGCAACCGGTGGTTGTTCCAACATATGAGCGGCTGCAATAGCTGACAGTGGTACCTCGTGCTCGCGACCAATGTCGTTCAATACATTAAGCAGTGATTGAAATAGCTCCCAACCGCCGAAGTCTTCAATGATCAATCGGTACTTAATTAAGGAGCGGTTCTCGAATTCGAAACCGGGGTCGGGCTGGTCAAGCCAGCGTTCTGTCAGAAAGCCTCCTGCTAGCACTCCATAACAAAGTATCTGAATACCGTTGTGTTCACACCAATGACTGAAGGTGCCATCAGGGCGAGAATCTAGTAGGGAGTACTGCACCTGTGCCGAAACCATATCGAAATCGTTATCAACGAAGGGTTGCATGGATACCTGGTCCCAATTGGTGCATCCCAAGTAACGAATTTTACCTTCCTGTCTTAAGCGTTTAAGGACATCAAGACTTGCAAGAGCGTCACCTACAGACAGGTCCCACCAGAAGAATTGCACTAAATGCAGCTGCTCTATTTGCAGTCGTTTTAACGACCGGTTTATGATCGTCTCTATTTCGTCGTGGCGAATATCGGCAAGGCGTGCAAGGTCAGGGACCAGCTTTGTGTGAACCTGTATGCGATCTTCCACTGGACCTGATTCGCGCTGGCGCAATTCATGGATCGCTTCTCCAATCATCTCTTCGACGCCTGTGTAGATATCGGCGCAGTCAAACGTTGTGATGCCTTGCTCCACGAAGGTGAGCATGTCATCAATCGCTTGCTGTCGATCAAAGCTGCCGTGGCCACCGGCCAGCTGCCAGCCACCTTTGATGATACGGCTAATTGAGTAGTCAGCTTGCAATGATGTACGCGAAGTATTCATCTATCAGGTGTCTTCAGCAGAATCTGATGCCCAGTGTGGCGTCCCCCGTTGCGCGGGTAACCCGGTAGTTGCGCTATGCGTGAACGTGCGCTTGCCAGTACGAGTGATGCGAAACCTTCCACCACAATGAGGGTCAGGGCAGGCAATCTCTGTGTCGGTCGTCATCCAGTCGTGTTCGCTGGTCTGACGTTGTCTGGCGGGTAGCAGCGGTAACAGTGCTGCCAGTGGGTATAGCGGAAACTTGCCTTCACGTCCGAAGATAAGATTCTCGCCATGCATCTCGAAATATTGTCCCGCCTGATGGTCACATACCATAGGTTGGTCTGTCGCGATGACTTCAACCTTCAAGTCGTATAACCAGAATTCATCGACAGAGATCATGCTTAATAAAGGTGGTAGGCGAATGGGGGATAAATCTGAACCGTCATCGGCTCATCAGTCTTAATCTACCACGAATACAGCAAGGACTAAAATGAGAGCGTGCCTTGCTGGCATGCGCCGAGTTTTTTTCAACTAGGAATATGGCGTTAAGTTAGCAACTTAAGCCTGCGCACGGCTTCTCATGCTCACTATTTCGTTTGTGACTGTATGCGAATATGCGAATCAGTGTCGTGCTGAATACCCTTCAGGGCATCCCAATAGGCGTTGTTGGCCAAAAAAATGCATTTCAAGCTTGAGCTGGGAAATTCCCTCTGTTGCTGACACGAGAGTAGCCTAGATAATCAGGTACCTGATGATAGGTGCTTGGAGAGGATTCCTGTTGGCAAATTATAGCGTGTTGCGTTTTCGTTCAACACGCAAGTTCAACCTGAAAATAGACTATTCAAATTCTGAGTGTAAATGAGCGATAAGGCACAAGAGCGGCAAAGTGCGATTCGGCATAGTCAGAATCAATTGCTATATGGTGGGATAAAATTCTCAGCAGCAGGCTCGCTTGCCGCAGCCTTTATCATTTTCTATACCTACGGATCCATCGTAGATCCGTTATTGGTTGGCAATTGGTTTATTGTAATTATTTCTGCCTATTTGTTTCGCCTGGTAGACTTTAGGGCGTTCGAGAGAGACTCGAATGCTGCTGCTAACCCTAAAAAATGGGGGCGCAGATTCAATGTAGGAGCACTGTTGGCGTCATCCGCATGGGCCTCCAGTATGTGGATTATTTTCCCTGCTGACGATATAGCGCATCAACTGCTTTTAGTACTGACCTTAATCGGGGTTGCAGGAGGAGCGCTTGCATCTCTGCCGTACGACCGGCGTCTTAATCTTGCTTTTCAACTTATTATTGTCGTGTCTGTCGAGGTACGCCTTCTCACTTTCGATGACTCCATCTCCTATGAAATGGCCTTGTATAGTTTAATGATTTTTGGGTTTCAGTTAAGTTGTGGTAAGGAAGTCGGTAAAAAGTACTTTGAGTTAATTCGTTTAAAGCAAGACATACAAGACAAAAATAGCTCAGTCATGAAGACGACAGAGCGCATGGCACAAATAGGTTATTGGGAGTGGGATGGTAAAGCCCCAACAATTGATCTATCAGAAAACCTGGCTGAAATTTGGAAAGTAGATTCCGGCTCAATGTTGGCTAAGTCATGTTTTCAGAAAATTCATGTCGAGGATCGACGTGCTGTTCGAAAAAGCTTCATGAAAGTACGAGATGTAGATGATGGTGTTGTTATCGAATATCGTATGGCAACAGGATTAGAGCGTAGTGAATATGAATATAGATCTATGCGCCAGGTTATTAAGTCGGATATATCGGAGAGTGGGAAAAGACAGCTGTTAGGTACGGTTCAGGATATTACAGATATAAAATCTGCTGAAGCGAAAATTTACGACATGGCCTATTACGACGGTTTAACTGGGCTAGCCAATCGCTCCTGTTTTCATGAACAACTTAGTAGCGTAATTAGTAAGTCTAGGATATCAAAAAAACAATTTAGCGTTGTCTACATTGATTTGGATAACTTCAAAGGCGTTAATGACTCCTACGGGCATGAGTGCGGTGACGGCTATTTGCAAAAGTTTTCGGAACACTTGAAGAATACGGTTCGAAAAGTTGATCTCGTTGCTCGACTGGGGGGGGATGAGTTTTGTATTCTTGTCAACGACATTCAAGATATCTCAGACTCAATTGCAACGGCTAAACGATGTCTTGAGTTCAGCAATAACATCATTGAAGTGGGTAATCATCGTATTAGCCCGCAGCTCAGCGTTGGGATCTCCACCTATCCGCAGGACGGGAAGGAGCCCGATGATATCGTCAAGAGCGCAGATTTAGCGATGTACTATGTGAAGAATAACGGTAAGCATGATTTCGCTGTGTACGATGAACGTATGGCTATCGAAACTGAAGAGCAAATGCGATTGGAGGCGGATCTAAAACAGGCTCTAATCAATGAGGAATTCGAGCTCTGGTATCAGCCGCAAGTCAATATACAAGAGAACACCTATAGTGGTGTGGAAGCTTTGATTCGCTGGCGTCACCCGACTCGAGGGTTGGTCAGGCCTGACTTATTCATAACCACCGCCGAAAGAGTCGGAATGATCAAGGAAATTGGTGAGTGGGTGCTAGAAACAGGGTGTGCACAGTTAGCCGAATGGAACGCTCAAGGGCTGTATACGCAGTTAGCCGTCAATATATCCGGTGAGCATTTTATTGCTGCGGGTTTTCCAGAATTTGTTGATCGGGTTGTTAAGTTACATAACTTGAACCCTGATCATGTAGAAATTGAAATAACCGAGAGCATGAGTCGAGATCCCGTTGCTCACACTCAAGTATGCAATGCACTACAAAAAATTGGCGTTCGCATAGCCATTGATGATTTTGGAACAGGTTATTCATCCTTGTCGCTTTTGGGGAAAATGCCTGTTAATACATTGAAAATAGATAAATCGTTTATTGATGGAGTGCCGGGTGATGAAGGCTCAAAGTTAATGGTGAAATCAATAACCGAGCTCTGTTTAGGTTTTAACTATAACATCGTTGCTGAGGGCGTAGAGCACGCCGAACAATTGGCGTTCTTGAAGAGTCTGAACATCCCTCACGTACAGGGTTATCACTTTAGCAAACCATTACCCAGCGAAGAAATTCAGCCTCTACTTATGGGTGTTGATCCCTTACGTTTAGCAGCTTAGAAAAACTTTCAAGAAGTAGGATAGTATACTACGCTCACAGTGTGTGGGGCTAGCTCCCTACAGTTTATCAGTGTTTTTTTCATAGCCATCGAGTACTAAAATAACGTCACGCGACCGGTAGCAGTGAACTAAAGCACTGAAGCACTAATGCTGCAAAGTCTGTTTCTAGGGAGAATGTTAAGTGAGTCAACTTGGTGCCAAATCAGGATATGGTTTTACCACTGAATATGTTCGCAGTTTTATTGATAAGGAGTCGGTCAGACGGCAGTCCAACAAGGTGCTACACGGGCACCCTTCGCCATTGCATTGGAAGCCATTAGAGACTCCGATGGAGGAGCTGCTCGATGAGCGGGCAGGCTACGGAATGAAGACCCGTCACGAAGTTAATCTCTACGTAGGTACACCTTTTTGTATTAAGACCAAGCCTGCCCGATGCGGCTTTTGTTTATTTCCAAGTGAGGATTACGAAGGTACCAAAGGTGTCGAGGCCTATCTCGACTACTTGAAGCGCGAGTTCGACATGTACAAGCCGTTCTACTCCGATGACACGTTGTCCAGTATCTATTTTGGAGGTGGAACTCCCAATTTATACCGGCCTCAGCATTACGGGCGCATCATGGAGTATGTGGATAATCTGTATGGTGGTGTTCCAAGTGGTATCGAAATTACCTTAGAAGGCATTCCGCAGCTCTTCAATGAAGAGAAGCTCAAGGCGATAAGCGAAGCAGGCTTTAACCGTGTCAGCATGGGTGTACAGCAGCTTAATGACGATTTGATAAAATACAGTGGACGTCGCCAAAATCGCCAGCAAGTTTTTAGTGCTCTGGAGTACTGCCACAAGTACGATTTGGCAAATAGCTTAGACTTAATCTACGGTTGGCCTGAACAGACTATTGGCAACATGCTCGACGATTTAAAAACAGCTGTTGATGCAGGTGTTCATCATATAACTCACTACGAATTGAATGTTGCAGGGCGTAGTGATTTTGCAGCGCCTAGTAAAAGAGCACTCCTGCCTTCAATCGAAACTAATATCGAGATGTACCATGCTTCTAAAGAGTATTTGCTTAGTGCTGGTTTCGAACAGGTCACAGTGTATGACTGGAGACGAAAGCCGGCAGATGATCAAGCGACGCGTCTCAGTTCCTACGATTATGAACACAATTTACATGACTTTATAGACAAGTCGGACGGACAGGATGAAACAACGGTCCAGCAAATGTGCGGTATTGGCTTTGCAGCAGTAAACTTTCATCCTAATAGCATTGATCCTAATGATCGCAATTGGGTATACATGAATCAAACGTCCTTGAAAAACTACTGCGAAGACATTGATGCAGGAAAATTTCCCGTCTCACGTGGTTTTATGTACAACCATCACGACATAAAGCTGGTTTGGATGTTTCAATCCATGCAAACGATGAAAATTAATTTTGCCAACTACATGAGCATATTTAACGAGAACTTGCTGGATACTCATTCGGCAATTTGGGAAGAGTTAGATCGTCGAGGATGGTTGTCGGTAGGAAAAACTGAACTCAGCTTTGTCGGTGACGGTCAATACTACATACCCATGATTCAGTCGCTGCTTGCAAGTATGCGAGTTGCTGAAATTCGTAATGAAAGAAAACAAAGCCTTGAGACCATCGGAGTGGTTGTAGAGTAGCAGGGTGGGTTTTCGGCCTGTGTGTCTTAATCGCTGTATTGGAGCCTCGACGTGAGTGGTGGTGATTCAACGCGTATAGTTTGCAGCTCCAACAAAGCTCACAAGCACAGCGTGCTAAATGCCTCAGGAACTAGCTTGGCGTTGTGGCACTATCCAGGTGCCGAAGAGATCGCCGGGTTGGCAGATCCGTCGTCCGGTCATGTGAATGGGCCGACGGCGGGGTCTCCTGTTATTTTGTCGCACGGGACCTTCTCGAACCACCGTTCTTGTCGCGGTCTTGCTCAGTATTTAGCTAAGCGTGGATTTGATTGTTGGATACTGGATTTCCAAGGACATGGGCAAAGCGAAGCACCTTGCTCAGAACCCGATTTCGAATCCATGTGCTTGGAAGATGTGCAGGCGGCGCTTGAATTTGTGTCTGAGTGGACTTTCAATGAGCCTATAAGCTGGGTGGGGCACAGTGGTGGTGGTCTAGCAGCACTGATGTATCTTGCTAGAAACTCTGAGCGTCAATCGCAAATAGGCAAACTGACAATCCTTGCGAGTCAGGCAACTCATGCTGGTGTAAACTCTAGAAATCGAGTCGGGATTCAGCTCTGTAAAATTGTCACTCGCCTATTAAAAATGGCTCCCGGGCGCTGGTTGAACATAGGGCCCGAAAACGAATTTGCAAAGGTCATGTTGCAGTGGTACCAATGGAGCCTGGACGGCAGGTGGTTAGGGGAGGACGGCTTTGACTACGAAATCGCCTTGCAGCAAGTTGAGCTCCCACTTCAGTGTTTCGCTGGGGCTGGTGATTTGTTTATAGCCCCCGTCGAAGGTTGTCGGCATCTGTTCGACTGTTACGGTGGTAGTGACAAAATATTTCATTTTTGCGGCACTGAAACTGGATATAAAGAAGACTACTCGCACGCCCGAATTATCAGTTCTGGCAGTGCCGCGAAGGAAATCTGGCCTAATATTGCTGATTGGCTGCAATTTTCCTGATGGGTAGGTTTGGCGGAAAAGTTTCTGTGTTATCAGCCTGCTACTCAGTCACCTTTTAGAGGCGGCTAGTAGCTGCTTAATGTGCCAGACGAGTGCTGAGTTACTGCTGATTACTGGGATGCCCACTTTCGTGCTAACGTCATCAAGTATGTCGAACGTGCGAAGATTGGTACACGACGCTACGATGGCATCAATGTCCCGTGGTGTACCTAGTGACTCAATAGCCGACTGAAGTGACTCGGGCGATATCCGTGCTACACGATCATCCCTAGATTCATGAAAGGATGCGCCGCGAACAACTTCGATACCTGCTGACTCCAGCTCATCTATTAAAGCCTTGGAAACGTCCGGCACGTAGGGAGTCAGTAGCGCTATTCGCTTAGCCTCCATGGCCAGCAACTGTGCTTTGATGGCGCTAAGCGGGTTGGTTACCTTAACGCCGGGAAATACGCTGCGAACTGCATCGGCCACCGCCTGCTCACCGATAACGGTAGTGCCTGATGTGCAGCCATAAACGATGACTTTGAAATCTGTCGTTGAAGGCAACAGCGATGTTGCTGCAGGCAATGCTGCTTTCATCCGATGCAAGCTGTCTTGCGAGATTTCAACTTCATTCGGTATGCGTGTGTGAAATAGCCGAATTGAATCTGCTAACCAATGACGCAGTTCGTGCTCCATGGTTTCGTCAGATTGTAGAACTACCAGGCCCACTGCAGGAGAGGTGGCGTCGTCAGCTTTTAGTTCAAATGATAAGTGTTCCATAATTCGCTCAAGCAATAATTGGAATGTCACGCGTGGCGCGAGTCGATAGCAATTCATAACCAGTTTTGGTGACGACCAGGTTTTCTTCATGCACCATTAGTTTGCCCCCGGCATAGCTATAGCCAGGTTCTAACGTCATGGTCATTCCAACTTGCATGGGTGTGTGATCAAACGCTGCAATTGACGGTGTTTCCGTTAATTGGATACCCAGCCCATGTCCAAGGCGCCCCACATCGGATGATCCTGCTGATGAACCACCAGGTTTCATGACGTTCTGCATCGTGGCAAATAGTTCGGCACATGTGACGCCTGGTTTAATCAGTTCAAGGCCAGCCTCAGTAGCATCCCATACTCTCTGATGGGCGGCGGCCGTTGCGCTATCAACTGATTTGACGGCGAAGTTTCGATCAAAGTCAGAGTAGTACCCATCGAAGACACAGCCTGTATCGAGTATCAAAATATCTCCGTCGATCAGGACGTGATTGCTCGGTGGAGAAATAATATCGGCATAGCCACCCTGGCTAGCGGCTCCAACAACATAGGCAGCTTCATCGGCACCGCTTTCAAGGCAGGCAATGCGAAAGGCACGGAAAACATCAACCTCTGTCATACCTGAGTGAATAATCTCAGGTATCCGCCCAAAGGCTACAGAAGTTGCAGCGCAAATATACTTGAGCTTCTCGACTTCAAGTGCAGATTTAATTTGCCGTACTGAGCGAATGCACATCGTTGCATCGCTCCACTGCACGTCAGGCAGTAATTGCTTAATGCGCTCGATATCGTTCACAGGACTGCGTATATAAGTCTCATGCCCCATAGGTACTCCGACGTTCGCCTTTGGCCCAGCCAGTTCCTTGATCGTGTCAGTTAATAACGACACACCATCATCGTGAGGGTGTGGTGCTGACCAAACCCGAAGGTCGTCAACCCAGGTTCGTCCCATACACTCGGCACCAATGGCGGGAATGACAGCAACGGGTTTCCCTGATTGCGGCAATAGTACATACCAAGGGCGGGTCGGACTTTGCCAGAATTGAGTGAGAAAACCAGTCAGATAGCGTATGTCCGCTTCGGTGCTCAGCCACAAAACGTCCACACTTTGTTCGCGCATGTTGGCTTGAATCGCAGCCGCACGGCGTTCGAATTCAGCCACAGGAAAATCACGTGCTGGTGAGAGTGATGGTCCTGTATTAGCGGCTGAGGAATCGCGCATCTGAATAAAACTCTGGTTCAATTTTGGTCAAGTCACGCTTCGATATGACTTTGCACGAATTGTTGCAACGGCAATGACGAAGGCCTGAGAAGTAAATTACAGCAATCGCAACCTAATCTGCAATGTCAGTGACGAAGAGCCAAGGAAAAAGATAAAGTGATGGCAATCAATATTGCGACAAAATACACATGCAAAATCCACGAACAATTGTCATCACCGGTTGCAGCAAAGGTTTGGGAAGAGCGCTGCTTGATGAGTTTATCAATGCCGGACATACAGTGGCAGGCTGCAGTCGCTCGTCTGAGCAAATGATGTCGCTGACAGAACGGTATGGCCCGAAACACTATTTCAAAGCGGTGGATGTCTCAGACGAGCATCAGGTCAAAGCTTGGAGTGAGGAATTAATGGCTCATATGGGTGTGCCAGACCTTGTGATAAACAATGCAGCAATGATCAATGCACCTGCGGCTTTGTGGGAAGTTCCTATCGACGAATTTCAGCAACTCGTCAATATCAATATTGTGGGTGTTCAGTGCGTCATTCGCTGCTTGCTGCCGCCAATGATCGAGCAGGGGCGAGGAGTGCTTGTGAACCTGAGTAGCGGTTGGGGGCGTTCGGTGTCTGCGGAGGTCGGCCCGTATTGCGCAAGCAAATGGGCTATCGAAGGGTTAACTAAAGCGCTGGCAGAAGAACTGCCTGCCGGGCTTGCAGCTATACCGCTAAGTCCGGGTGTTATTGATACCGATATGTTGCGCGTTGCCTGGGGAGACGATGCGGCTGGGTTTCGCACTCCACAGCAGTGGGCTGTTGATGCAGCACCTTACATCCTAAATTTGTCAGAAGCCCATAACGGACAGTCATTAACGACTCCCGGGTAGTTGTGAGATGATTCCCAGTTGAGTTTTTGAGCACATCCAGATAGCTCCTGACAAGTTCCACAGCCTACAAAGTGCATTTGCTAAGGTGCTCGATTAGCAGGTCCCTTTTTTTGGGGCGGGCTGTGTTCAGAAACTCTCTCGTATCGGTACTAATCAGGAGAGCCTTGCAAGGCACAATAAATCGCCAAACTCAAGGCAATTTTTTTTGTCATTAAACTGGTTGAAACGCCCCTAGCCAGAGTATTCTAGGGGGATGGATTTCCAGCCCTTTTTTATCGCAGGAGTAGACGAAGTTGGCCGAGGTCCGCTAGCGGGCTCTGTTGTGGCGGCAGCCGTTATTCTTAATCCTGCCAAGCGCATTGAGGGGCTGCTCGACTCCAAGCTGTTAAGCGAGGCAACTCGCGAATTGCTAGATGTTGAAATCCGCGCGCATGCCTTGAGCTTTTGCATAGCAGAGGCAAGTGTTGAAGAGATCGAAACCATCAATATTCTGCACGCAAGCATGTTGGCAATGCAGCGCGCTGTAGAAGGGTTGAGCATTACTCCAAACCTGGCTCTTGTTGATGGAAATCGTTGCCCCGAAGTCAAGTGCCCAAGTTCTGCCATTGTTAAAGGCGATCAACGCGTTCAGTCCATCAGTGCAGCCTCTATCATCGCCAAGGTGTTTCGTGATCACCAGATGATGGAGCTTCACAAAATACATCCCGAATACGGATTTGCTAGTCACAAAGGTTACCCAACGGCACAGCACCGGCAAGCCCTTATCGATCATGGTGTCATTGATTTGCACAGGCGTTCGTTCAAACCTGTAAAAGAGGCCCTGGCTCGAGCGCGACCTGCAGTGCGTGCGCCGTCTAGTGACTGATGAAATGATCCATAACCAGATTCAAACAGTGGGCACAGACGCGCCACTTTCGATGGCTGAGTCACCAACAGCATT
>JBLHWG010000153.1:0-11642 GCA_047629055.1 Halioglobus sp. | reverse complement strand
ATGAGGAGTTAATCGCTGAGTGGCCGAGAGAATCCATTGAGAAGACTCATGAATTGATCCTGGGTATGCGCTTTAAGGCGATGTCTAAAAGTGGCGAAAGCCAACTTGTGACGTTGACTGAAATTCGCGAAGACACGGTCGTGCTTGACGCCAACCATCCATTGGCGGGTCAGGTACTGACATTTACGGTAGCTATAGTGAGTGTTCGTGAACCCACCGCCGAGGAGGTTGCGCAAGGGTTTGCTGAATCAACGCACTCTACGTCCGTTATGACTAATAACGAATAGCTGCGTCGTTCAACATGCTTTCTTGAATGGCTTGTGCAATGCACACGGGGGCAAATCATCAATAAGTTGGTCCAAGGGTGTGGGCATTTTTAATCCGTATCCTTGTGCGAAGTCTACGTGCAGTCGTTTGAGATAACGCATGGTTACGTCATCCTCGACAAATTCTGCGATGGTTTTAGCACCAACGGTGTGGCCCATTTGATTAATGGCAGAAACCATGTTTCTATCTATTGAATTAGTCGCGATATTGCGAACTAGTGATCCGTCAATTTTCAGATAATCAAACGACAGATTTTTCAGATACTTAAAGTTGGAATAGCCAGAGCCGAAGTCGTCAAGAGCCAATTCACACCCCAGCGCACGTATCCGATTTGTAAATTTTTTCAACTGTTTGAAATTTTTCACAATTGACGCCTCTGAGATCTCGAAAGCGATACAAGAGGGATCAATATCGTTCTGCTGTAGTCTGGCAATAACGAATTTGCTGAACGCCTCGTCAGCAAAAGAATGCCCTGAGAGGTTGATTAGTAGGCGAGGTATGACTCGCTTTTTCTGTGCGATCACTATCCAGTCGATGACTTGGCTAAACACCCAACGATCAATCTCAGTAATGATGTTGTATTTTTCGGCAATAGAAATTGCGCTGACAGGAGAATACAGTTCTCCGGACTCGCTTTGTATTCTAAGCAGTATCTCGCAATGCGCTATTTTGGATAGATTGCTTCCTACTTTGTAAATAGGTTGATAAAATAACACCAGACGTTCATCGTTTAAGGCTTCTCTGATAGCTTGAATGCCTGCCAAATCACTTCGATACTGTACAAAGGTAGCATCGTTGTCCTGCTTTACATGCACCTGATTACGACCCGATTGCTTGGCGATATAGCAGGCTGCGTCAACGTCTGCCAGAATTTGCTTAACACTTTGAGTTTGATCGTCAACGAGCGTCAACCCGATACTTAAACTAACCTTGAAACTTTGAGTCTCGTAGTAGAAACTAAAACCGCAGATGAGTTGTCTAAGCTCCTCTGCTAGTGTTCGAATACTGTCAAAGCTGTTGCCTTGCGCAATGATCGCGAATTCATCTCCACCCAGGCGTGCGAAAAGATCCCCTCGGCGCAGACGGCTACTCATCAGTTCTGTGAGTTCAATAAGCAGCTGATCACCTGCATGATGACCGCAAGTGTCGTTGACCATTTTAAAACGGTCCAGATCTATATATAACAATCCATATGCACTGGTGGAGCGTTCTGCAATATCGATGGTGTGCTGAAGATGCTGTTCGAAAGAGCGGCGATTATGAAGACCGGTTAAATCGTCGTGATCTGCGAGGTGCAAGGTACGATTATTGGCTTTGGTAACCCGTGAAATAACGATCCCGGTGATTGCCATGGATAGTGTAAAACAGGCTGTCACCATCAGAAACAGAAGCTGTCGTGTCTCTGTATAGGTCTGTTGGTTGTCATCCAGGGCCTCTTCAGCGAGATTGTTTTCCAATTTTACTAAATCGTTGAGCTGGTTTAGCAAAACCAGTTCTTGCAATTCCAGTTCACCCAGTAAGGTGTTCAGCGCATCGTTATCTTGTTCAGGTGCGTAAATATGCTGGTTGGTGGCTTCAATAGCTTTATTTACGCGAGAATAGGCTCTATCAATGTTATCAAGTATCTTTTGTTCTCGAGTATTTGCGTCGAAAGTCTGCAATTGCAGGCGAGCCAGCTGATAGTCATCGGAATACTCGATTAGCTTGTTGAATATGGCGTGACTTTCAGTGGGGTCTTTAGAATAAATGAGTTTACGAACGGTAGTAGAGCGTAGTCTGATGACGTCTCGTATACGATAGGCGTGCATACTCTTTTGGCTAGTGTTCTCGATTAGCTCTGACATGCTTGTGTTAACGGCATGCAGAGTGTTCATTGATAACCCTATAACCATTGTCATCAAAGTAAAAACCGCTATAAATCCTATACTTACCAAGATTCTTATTGGGTTCTTTGGCGCGTAGCGAAGGTTCATTTTGCGACTGGTTTACCTATCGTGAGGATAGTATATCCTATCCTTTCTGCTAGTTTATTGATTTGTTACTAGACTATCGGCCCTAAGTCGAATGAATTTACTCTGTTTTCAATAAGTGTTATGCAATAGGTGATTAGTCATTAGTTGGAACGAGAACCGATGCGTGTGCCAGCTTTTCACTCATGCATAAAGTGAAGTTTTCCGATTTTTTTGTACTGTGCATCACAAATAGGGCGCGTTAAGCAACTAACTCACGCGAATACGCCGTGTATCCAATAGTGCGCAGTATCATGCCGTTTACGATATATCCAGTAATAAGCGCCGCTGTTTGTACTGGCAATAAAGTAGTCTCTGCGAACGTCAGTATCGTCCCACCATCCGTTTTCGATGCGCTCAGGTAATGTATGTAACGTCATTTTCTCCTGTATGAGTTTAGGTTCCCGGAGTAACCAAACGGGTCTGGCAGGCCGCTGGTCTGGAGGTTGCTGGGGCTCAAGCAGAGCAGATATCCAGGCTTTTTCCGGGCGATGATCATCACCTGGTAGAGCCGTATATATAGCGTCTTTACCCAGGCGCGCGACAAGCTTGTCCAGTACCTGCTCAATACTGCTACTTTGTGTCTGGCTTTTCTGGAACAAGTCACGCCCTTCGCGTTCCAGACCTGCAAGCTCAGCTGATTCAAGCGCCAGTCGAATAACCGGTGCATCGAGCTCTAGTCCACCGAGCCGCTCGGTTGCCACGCGAAACAAGTGTGTTGTGTTGGCGGTGGCGTCCAGAAATTTCAACGGTAGCCGGGTGGCCTTGCGTTTATGGTGGAACAGCACAACATCCAGATGTCGTACGCCCAGATCACGAGCTTTTAGATAACCACCTAGTGCGCCTAACAGACGATTAAGAGGGAAGGCCAGGGCTGCAGTATCTGGAGCTTCCAGTGGAAGGTCGACGCCTTGTGAGAAAGTTTCAGAGGCCTTATAGGCCTCTTTCGGATCTGGCAGACGACCATCAAGCTTGTAGAGTAGCTCGGTGCATGGACTGCCAAAGCGTCTTGTTAGTGCGGCAGGCGGGATGGTGCTTAGCTCCCCCAGCGTATGAATACCGGATTGGCGCAGACCTTTTAAGGTGAAGTCATCCAGCGGTAGATAACCCACCGGCACCGTTGCCAGTGTTTCGATTAAGGATGGGTGGTGAGTGATGGGTTCATGCATACCTGCACGGGCAAAGAGTTCGGCGGCTTTGGGGGTCGGCGCTATGCCTGTTGATACGCTCACCTGTTGTTCGCGAGCGGTGGTAACGATGTGATTGATCAGTTCGTTTAAGCCACCAAAGAGTTTAAGGCTTGCAGCTATTTCCAGCAAAATGATATCAGGTGGTTCAGGGCAAACCCACGAAGAGTACTGTAAGGCCCAAAGTGTGAGTTGTTCAATATGAGCATTTTGTTCTGCTTCATCAAAGTCGCTGATGATCAAATCGGGCACTAGTGCGTAGGCATTTTTTAATGCAAGCCCTGCTTTGACACCTTCGTTGGCTGCACATGGGTTGCAGGCCATAATGCGCCTTCGCGGCCCTTCATGTAACACGATAGCTCGAGGCTCATCGGCAGAGCTTTGATCCTGCCTGTCAATCGGTAGTTGTGGGAAGTGCAGGGCGAGCCACATCAAGGGTTCATCATCACGGGTTCCCCATAGCGCTCGGGATTGGCCATTCCGCGCCTTGAGAATTATCGAATTCAGCAGGGTCTATGATGACGGTTTGTTCACGACCACCGCGCACTTTAATAATACTCAGTGCTAGCTGTGTACCGATAATATCGGCTTGCAGACGCACAGCAACCGGGGAGTGCTCTTTTGCATCGCGCAATGGACGGTATACCGTTGCCCAGGTTTTACCGGTCTCGGCGGCAAGTTGCAGACGACGTTGTTTCTGGGTGCTGCTACGATCTACCCAGGCAACGACACTAGCGAATAATCCGGCACGTAGTACTTGTTCGGCTGCCCACAAGGTATTGGCATCGTCTTTTGTATCAATGATCAATAAGCGATCAAGACAGATGCCAGCATTGCTCAATGCAGGTGCGTAGGGGATGTGTGGTGGGTTAATAAACGCTGCCCATTGATTTCCCCGGGTTACCTGGCTTAGTGCGGGTAACAACAAGCTGACTTCACCAATGCCTTGCTGAGCGCAGAGGATTTCTGTCACTCCCCCAATGCACCAACCGTGCGTGGGAAGTGCGTTGTCCAACGAGGCAAAGCCTGTTGGGATGGAGTCTTCATCGGTGTATCGCTCTCGACCTCTCCACAGCGCAGGTTGTGATTTCAACAGGGCGTCGAGAGCGGGGTTCATGGTGTTTTAGCTAATGATATGGGTGCTTCAGGAGTCGCGTCGTAATACGCCCACATAGACCCCTTCTATGTGGAATTCATCTTTGCGCAGATCAACGCGTATAGGTTCGAATTCGTCATTCTCTGGTAGCAAAGTGACAATATTACCGCGACGACGAAAACGTTTGACAGTCACTTCATTATTAACTCGTGCAACAACAATCTGGTTGTTCTCAACATGCTCTGTTGCGTGTACGGCGAGTAGATCGCCATTAAGGATGCCAACGTCTCGCATACTGGTGCCGTTAACGCGCAGCAGGTAATCAGCGTGCGGGTAGAAAAGATCAGGGTCGACAGGTAGATATTCTTCTACGTTAGACTCAGACATGATGGGCTCGCCGGCAGCGACCTGGCCAACCAACGGTAAACCGTCTTCTTCGAATAGTGTGATGACGCGTATACCCCGTGAAGTACCCGGGATAAGTTCGATGGCGCCTTTACGCTCCAGAGCGCGTAGGTGATCGTCGGCGGCAGTGGGTGAGCGAAAGCCAAAATGATCACAGATATCAGTACGTGTCGGGGGGAAACCCGTCCGTTCAATATGCGATTGAATCATACGCAGAATTTCCTGCTGCCGTTTTGTAAGATCCTGCATGGGTCATTATCCGTTCGTTGTTGAGTCCTGAGTATATTTACAGTTGTGCTGGAATGCAACTGTTCTTACTGGGAGTCGAATCATGCACTACATTAGCTCATTATTTGGCGCTGTTGCAAACGCCAAGCCCACATAACTGATAGCAAACCCAGTATTGAAACACCGAGCATCAATAATAGCAGCATGGTTGACGCTCCAGTCTCTGGAAGAATGGCACCTGTAAGCATTGACAGGGGTGCTCCAATAGCCACTGTAATGGCACCACTGATACCGACAGCGCCTCCTGCCAGGTTGGGTCGTATGGACATTGTCTGTGCATTGCTACTGGGAACGGTTAAACCGTTACCCAGTCCGACGAAAACAATGCTGCTGAAAAACAACCCTGCTGACAAAATATCAAACAGGATAGCCAGGCAACCCACGGACAAGCCCATACAGGTCACTATACGGCCTGCCATCATCAAGTAAATAGGTCTGCTGGAAGTGGCAAAGCGGCCGGACAAAAAGCTGCCAAACATAAATCCGGCGGTACCACTGGCAAAGTAGAGCCCCAACTCTGTCGGTGAAATACCAAATTCGGATTCTGCCACTAGCGGTGCACCAGTGAGAAAAATGTACAGGTTTGTTGTGGAAAATGCAGTGCACAAGGCATAGGCCCAAAAAATGGGCTCTTTAATCAGGTTCAACAGCGTGTCGTTGCTGTTGGCCGCGTTGTCAGTTGGGAGTTTTTTTGTTTCACCCAAATCAATCCAGCACCACAAGAAAAGGGCGAGCCCTGACAGCGTGAGAAAATAGAAGTTAGAGCGCCAGCCGAATGCGCTGTCCAGCACTCCTCCCAACACGGGTCCTAACATGGGTGCCAAGGCCATGGCCATACTGATATACCCGATGCGACTCGCGGATTCTTGCTCGCTGGTGGTGTCACGAACAATGGCCATGGATAGCACATAGCCTGCAACCATGGCGGATTGCAGCATCCTGAAAAACAAGAATGCCCAGATGTTGGTCGAGAGTGCACAGAACAGAGATGATAGAGTAAACACAAACAGGCCGCCTAGCAGCACAGGGCGGCGCCCAATGCGATCAGACAACGGGCCAACGATGAGCTGCACAACCGTCATGGCAGCCAGGTAGGTGCCCACCGACAGGCTGACCAATGTGTAGTCTGTCTGCAGGTCAGCAGCTATGTTTACTAGAGATGGCACAAATAGGTTGAGCGTCATCGTGGATAGAGCTGTTACCAGAATCAATGTCAACAGATGCGGTTCTGATCTGTTTTGACGGGACTGGGGAAACACTAGTTAGCCATGTCTATGTTCGTCAAAAAATGATTGTTCTGTATCTGATAATGAACGTAACGGTTCTGAATCAAGAGCCGTGCGGAAAACATCAGTGCGTGACATGATAATGGCATGTTAATTACGCCCAGTGGCATCTAGTATGGACAACTGATGGCAGTTGTTATTGCGAAAATATTGCTTGTCGAGCACTTTAAAGGCTATGGCAGGTATCAACTAAGATCCGATAAGCTGATTTTGGCTGACAGGCGCGTCGAAGCTGGTCACAATGCGTTTTCATACCGCAAGACCAACTGAAGACCATGAGTGATCCACAATCTCGTTTTCCTGTGCCACCGTTAGAATCTCTGCCAAAGGACATACGCGAGCGCATAGAATCTGTTTCTGAAAAGTCAGGATTCGTTCCGAACGTATTTCAAGTGATGGCGCATCGCCCGGATGAGTTTCGGGCGTTTTTCAGCTATCACGATGCTCTGATGGAAAAAGACAGTGGCTTGTCCAAAGGCGAGCGCGAAATGATCGTTGTCGCCACCTCGGCGATGAACAGCTGCCTGTATTGCGTCGTGGCACACGGCGCCATTGTCAGAATTCGCGAGAAAAATTCACGTCTGGCTGACCAGTTAGCAACCGATTACACACGCGCCGAGATTACTCCACGTCAAATGGCGATGCTTGACTTTGCGTGTCTGGTTTGTGATTCAGCTGCTGAGGTGGCGGACGACGACTTTGCGGAACTGCACGAGCATGGTTTTAGCCGCGAAGACATCTGGGACATCGGCGCTATTGCTGCATTTTTTGCGCTGTCCAATAGAATGGCTGGTCTCACTGACATGATGCCCAACGACGAATTCTACGCACTGGGCCGGGAACCCAAATCCGCCAAGCCCCGCTTAGTCAAATAAGCGCACGATTTTAAAGGGGACGGAGGCTTTTTGTCCCCCTTCAAGTAAGCTTATAGATTCTTTAGTAAATTCGCCATTTCAATTGCGGCCATTGCAGCCTCTGCACCCTTGTTACCGGCCTTGCTGCCAGAGCGTTCGATGGCCTGTTCCATGGTCTCTGTCGTTATTACGCCGAATGTCGTTGGTACGCCGGTTTGCCATGCAGTATTTCCGATGCCTTTTGTCGCCTCACCTGCAATGAGTTCGAAGTGAATAGTGCCACCACGAATCAGAACACCCAGGCAAACCAGGGCATCGTATTTGCCGCTTTCGGCCATCTTTTTAGCCGCCAGTGGAATTTCGTAACAGCCTGGAACCATGGCAATAGTGATGTCGTCGTCTGCAACACCATGACGAATCAGTGCATCTTTAGCACCATCGAGCATTCTATGGCCCATGAAGTCATTCCATCGAGTGCTGACAATGCCTATTTTCAGGCCTGTGCCGATTAAGTTGCCTTCAATTATATGTGCCATAGTCGTGTGCTAAATACTGAGTGAATGTTTCATGTATCGGTGCGTGAGTTGGGGGTGGTAATTGTCGGGTCACGCGTTGTCGCTGTGATTGAGGGGCGGTTGCCGCGTCTTCAGGCATCGTCGCTTTGATAATTGTGGCCCATTCGATCGGCCTTGGTTTGCAGGTAGTGTTGGTTGTGTATCTGTGAATCAATTACCAGAGATACACGCTCTACAACATCAATGCCAAGCCGCTGTAAGGCGTTACGCTTTGCCGGATTATTGCTTAGCAATTTCACAGAATTCACGTTTAATTCAGTCAGTATGGCCGCCGCCACATCGTAGCTACGCGCATCTGCCGGAAAACCGAGCTCGTGGTTGGCTTCAACTGTGTCTCGGCCGTTATCTTGTAGTGCATAAGCGCGAATTTTATTGCCAAGCCCAATGCCGCGGCCTTCCTGTCGCAAGTACAGAATGACGCCGCTGCCTTGTTCTTCCACACGTTCCATAGCGGTATGCAGTTGCGGGCCGCAATCGCAACGTAGTGAGCCAAAGGCATCACCCGTGAGGCATTCAGAATGCAACCGAAGTAATGGTGTGGAGCCACCAACGTCGCCTTTTACCAGTGCGCTGTGCTCGAATCCTTGCTGGTCACGATAAACGATGACGTCAAACTGGCCATAGTTTGTCGGTAGCTGACTGCGACCTATCTCGCTAACCAGAGGTTCCTCAATGATTTCTTCTATAGGGTGGGGAGTAACTGCTGTTGCCATATTTCCCTGGCCTAATTGCAGTCTGTAATTTGCAATCTGTTCAACAGAGATGATGTGAAGTTTGTGTTCCTTGCCAAATTCGCCAAGCTCTTCAAGGCGCATCATGGTTCCATCATCGCGCATGACTTCGCAGATGATGCCAGCAGGTGTGAGCCCTGCAAGGGCAGACATGTCCACACTTGCCTCGGTTTGTCCGCGGCGTTCCAGAACACCGCCATCGCGAGCCCGCAAGGGGAAAATATGACCCGGCATGGCAATGTCGTCAGGTGTTGTATTCGGATTGATGAGTGTGCGTATGGTATGAGAACGATCTTCAGCAGAGATGCCTGTGCTCACGCCGTTGATGGCTTCAACCGATATGGTGAAACCGGTGCCGAAGCCGCTTCTATTCTGTGATTGAGGGACCATCATAGGAACCTTCAAACGATCAAGCAGTGCGCCGCGCATGGCAAGACACACGAGGCCTCTGGCATGCGTCACCATGAAGTTAATGGTTTCGGGGGTGACAAATTCTGCTGCAAGTACTACATCACCTTCGTTTTCACGGTCTTCATCGTCAACGATGATCACCATTTGACCCAGTCGATAGGCGTCAAGTGCGTCCTCGATAGGGGACAGTACTGACTTACTCATAACCATTCTCTTGCAAAAATTCTGGCGTGATTTGTGAGGTGGCGGTTGGCTGCTCTGCCTTGCTGTGTTGCAGAATGCGCTCAACGTATTTACCGAGGACATCGACTTCGATATTGATGGCATCTCCAACGCTTTTTGTAGGCATAACAATGTGAGACTGTGTATAAGCCACTAAAGTGACACTGAACCAGTCCTCGCCGACATCGACAACGGTAAGGCTTGTACCATCCAGGGTGATGTAGCCTTTGACGACGACATAGCGCATGACTGAATCTGGTGCTGTTATCGCCACCCAGAGTGCGTCTTCATCGCGTCTGAACGATTTGATGGTACCGGTGCCATCCACATGGCCCTGTACAAAATGCCCACCCATACGGGTTGTCGGTGTAACCGAGCGTTCCAGATTAATCGGGGAGCCGCCCACTAACGCTTCAAGGTTCGTACGCTTGCGTGTTTCGGGTGCCAAGCCTGTAACAAAGCCTTTGCTATCGAGTTCAGTAACTGTGAGGCAAACTCCGTTCACAGCGATGCTATCGCCCAGAATGGTGCCTTCCAATACCGTACTGCAGTTAATAGACAAGGCAAAGCCATCGCCATCGCGACGACAATCCCGTACGGTTCCAAGTTCTTCTACTATTCCGGTAAACATGTTTGAGCCTGTGCTTAGCGTTGTTCGTTGATGGAAACGGGTGATACACAGCCTCTAATAAGGATGTCATCGCCCACTTGTTCTATATGAATGTCATGCAGTTTTGTAGCGTCACTGAGTGCATCGCTGCCCGATGCCGAGAAGGCCGCAGGTGCGTTCTTGCCGCCAATAATGGCGGGTGCTATGAAAGTCCAGACTTCATCGATAAGGCCCGCATCGCGGAACGTGCCGTGAACACTTGCACCACCTTCCAGAAGCACGCTGTGCATTCCTCGTTGGCCTAAAGCGTCGACGATTGCTTCTGGTGATATTCCAATGCCGTGTTCGTTATTTTCAAGAACAACAACCTCGTGGCCTTTGGATTCGATGGCTTGGCGATGTGATGTGTCCATCATCTTTGTTGTGAGGATGAGGGTTTTTGTAGGTAATGACCCATCGAGTAGCTTTGCAGCTAGCGAGACTCGTCCACTACTGTCCAGAATGACTGGGCGAGGGTGTCTAACAGCATCTGTCGGGCAACGTGTTTCAGGGAGGCGTACTGTTAGCGATGGATCGTCTGCAATGACCGTGTCAGCGCCAACCACGATGGCATCGACGGCTTGTCTTAATTCGTGGCCGCGTTCTCGCGCAGCGGGGCCTGTTATCCACTGGCTATGGCCTGTGCGTGTGGCAGTTTTGCCATCGAGGCTTGATGCGCTTTTTGCAATAAGATAGGGGCGTTGAGTGCTTACATATTTCAGGAAGAAGCGGTTGAGAAATCTGGCCTGATCTTCAAGTACACCCTGTGTGACTGTCACGCCTTGGCTTCGCAACCAATTAGCACCGCCTGCCGCTGTTGGGTTGGGATCCGCAAGAGCGTAAATGACGTGTTTGATACCCGCAGCAACAATAGCCTGCGTGCAGGGAGGGGTGACTCCTTGATGGTTGCAGGGTTCTAGCGTGACATAGATAGTGGCGCCGTCTAGTGATTCGCCTGCATTCTTTATCGTATTCACTTCAGCGTGAGCCTGGCCATACACTTCGTGCCAGCCTTCGCCTAAAATGACGTCATCACGCACCACGATACTGCCCACGAGCGGATTCGGGCTGGTACAACCAGATCCTCTGGTTGCAAGCTCCAATGCACGCTGCATGTAATGTTCGTGGGACTGCATTGCTTATTTTATACCTCGAATAAAACCAATCGTTTTTTCGAGGCGGCAATGCACACTGTTGCACCAAAACCTGCTCCACAGGCTACGGCACATGTGCACAGCATGAATGCATGTGCAACGTCAGTGTTCAACTTCTCTCATCCGGACTCTAACCGTCGGCTCTGGAATTTGACCAGATCCACCGCTTGACTCAGCCGTTATGGGCTTAGCCTTACGGGTCACGGGCTTGGCAGCGCTTTCATTTGAAAGACTACCCTACCGTCGGTGGGGAATTACACCCCGCCCCGAAGTTGGATACAACTTAGGAAATTACTCCATTGAGGCCACTATTGCAATCAGGGTAACGGCAAAAAGTGGACATGAATTCAGGAATTCACGGGATAATCACGACTTCCAGCTGTATATCGTACCTTTGTGTGAGCAATTCCCTGGCGCGGGCTATTTGTTGCCAATGCGAAGGACTAGC
>JBLHWG010000152.1:0-11689 GCA_047629055.1 Halioglobus sp. | reverse complement strand
ACTGCTGCTGTCCTGTCGCGACGCGTCACACTGGCAGGCTCTTACTTGCGATTGTTTGGCGACATTAGCAATGCAGTCATGGATCTTTTACTCGAACAAACAGAAATTCGACATTACCGCAGTGGGCAAGTATTGTTCGAAGAAGGCGATTCACCTGATGGTCTTTACATCGCAGTGTCGGGAAAGCTCATAATAGAAACGACCAATCAGGAGGGTCAGCGACGCAAAATGGCCGAGGTGCACGCGCCAGGCACTGTTGGCGAGTTAGCCTTGCTAGCGAATACCAACAGAAGCTCCACAGTTACTGCAGCCAGGGAATCAACTTTGGCCCTACTGAGTCGCACAGCCTTTGATGAAATAATTGCTCCGCGCGCGCAGCTGTTACTTCAATTATCACGGCTAATTGTCAACCGACAAATTGCAAATACCCGTGAAGAAATTGGCAGCACTGCAGATCGGAATTTTGTGGTCATTCCCCTCGATTCTCGCATGCCATTGAGACGGTTTGTGCATCAGCTGAAGAGCAGTATGCGAGAAATTGATTCCTCCCTGTCCATCGACTCACGAAGCTTTGACACTCTGTATGGACGTACGGGAGCCTCCCAAACGGGTTTCGATGATGTGTTCAATCCAGCCATTGCTGAATGGCTCGATGATAAGGAAAACCGTTTTGACTCACTGATGTATGTAGCCGACAAGGAATGGACCCCGTGGACAAGGCGATGCGTAAATCGAGCAGATCGGATTCTACTGGTAGCCAATGCCAGTCCCGACAACGACACAGGCATTCGAGAAATTGAGCGCCAGCTGCAAGAGATGTTCAGCCAGTCGCGAATTTGCCCCCGAATCGACCTTGTCCTTTTGCACAGCAGTGATACAAAGCACCCTACAGGCACAGCCAAGTGGCTGGATATCCGGAGGCTAGATGCGTTCTATCACGTGCGAATGAATGACAGGCTTCACTTTGGCAGATTGGCAAGGCGTATGCGCAACTGCGCTCGAGGCATTGTATTTAGCGGTGGTGGTGCCAGAGGCTATGCCCATCTAGGTGTCCACAAATTAATCGAAGAGCAAAACGTAGAAATCGACTATATCGGTGGTTCCAGCATGGGTGGACTTCTCGGTGCTCTCATGGCCATGGGACATAGCTACGCAAGTATCGAGGAGTTATCGTCAACGTTTGCCAGTAAACGGGCACTTTACGACTACACCTTGCCCCTTGCCTCTCTAATGACCTCATCCAAGCTGACAAATTTCTGCAAGCATGTCTACAAGTCAGCGCGAATTGAAGATTTATGGACACCGTTTTTTTGCGTATCTTCAAACCTTGCTGACGGTCGCGAGGTCATTCATGAGAAAGGCCCACTATGGAAAGTGATTCGCAGCACCATTTCATTGCCTGGTATTTTTTCTCCTGTCCCCATGTCAAATGGTGATTTGTTAATCGATGGCGCCGTACTTAATTCCTTTCCAGTTGACATAATGCTCGATCGCCTTGGCGGCAAAGGCAATATTATTGGGGTCAATGTCAGCCATATACCCGAACAATTCAATTACTACGATTTCGGCACCACCCTGTCTGGTTGGGAAGTGCTGCTTTCAAGATTAAATCCATTCGTTGAAACTATCCGCATACCTAGGATGTTAGAAACATTACTACGATCTACTGATATCAAAAGTATCGAACGATTGAACGTTGCCAGAAATTCAATACAAGTTCTTGTGGAACCCAATGTACGATCCATCGCACTGATGGATTTCAAATCGTACAAAAAAATCAGCGAGCTTGGGTATCAAGAAGCCAAGGAAGTGTTTATTAGACACGGCATTTGTAGCACAGACGCTTGTGCCAAGGCAGAAAACGGCTCCGGGCTGGGAACCGATTCTGGGCACGGAACCGGACACGACGCAAACGTTACTGTGAACGCAGCAACTCCGATATCAGGGTATTGATTCCCGAGGCGAGATCTTGAGCACTTAGCCCTTTGCGGTTGTCGATGTCACTACGGGCACGATTAGCTAACAGCAGCCTTATCATGCTAACGTTACTTGACGATATTGCATGATGCAGTGCCGTGTTGTCATATTCGTCCTGAGCGTTAACGTCTGTTTTTGGCAACGTCAATAATATTGTAGCCGTTTCAATATACCCATTCTCAACGGCGCGCAGTAACGGTGTGTATCTATACACATCCCTGGTTTGCCCATCCGCACCTCTATCCAAAAGCCACTGCAAAAGATCAGCGTTACCTTTTGCCGCGGCAATCGTTAATGCTGTCCAACCATTTGAGCCAACGACATTGATATCGGCGCTAGCCTCATACAACCATTCCGCCATCTCAGATTGATTACCGAGAATCGCAAACATGAAGGCAGTACCGTTGGTTACGGTAGTTTCATGAACACTCGCTCCCTGAGCTACCAGACTTTTTGCCAAGGCTAAATCACCCTTTTTGGCAGCAACCATAAGAGCAGATTTTCCATTCGATGCGGTATATTCAAGCAATTCAGAAAGAGCATACTCGTTACCTAGTTGCACGAGTTGATCGACCCGATCACTGCCTATAGCACTCACCCACGCATGTTTAGCACTGGCTAAAGATTCTACTGAAGGTTCAACCAATATCTTGATTGGCCCCTCAAAGGTGCTGGCCACAACATCCGAACTTGCACTAGTTATTTGGACCGCGATTATCACAAATAAGAAAAACTTGATAACTGCTCTTATCGGGCACATTGCGTCAAACGTCAAGCAAGCTGCAAAGAAGTAACAGTGTCCGCAAATACAAGATCAGGATCGTAGTGTCCAGTCATGCGTATAACAGCATCGCGACTGACCGCTTCATCCAGTAATTGCTTAAAGCCACTGCGCATAACATCGGAAACTGGAATACGTTGGCGATACAGGACCTCACAGAATTCATTGCCAATAAACAATGGCAATTCTGGTTGTTCGCTCAGCAACTTAATGGATTCAAAATGAGAGGGGCTATGCCCGGTTATAAAAAGCAGTGTGCCAAGGCTATTTTCGACAGGCGTTGCAATGTCGATACCCACTTCAATCAAGGTTCCTTTTTCATGCTCGTGCAAGTCAGCATCGAACTCTACAGCAAAAGGGCCGCCGCGCAATTGTCCATCGGTCAAACAAGGGGCAGATTTGGCTAACACGAAAAAAATCGCCGCCTGCCATTGACCATCGTCCACTTGAATGGGAACACAACTTACAGTCACTTGAGCATTGTGCAAAAGGACGATGACATCATCGGGAAATCGTTCAGCGACAGACACGCGTTTCATCAACTATTACAGGATTGGGGAACAATACCACCCTTGGCGGGTCATGGCGTGACACCATGACCCGGTTCAGAATCGGTTGCTATCTTAATTCGCTGTGGAGACTCTGGTAGCTGCCGCCTTAGCTGCACCCTCATCAGGCGCTATCACTTTACCCTGAGCAACAGCATCGTCGTACCACTGATCATGATGCTGTTTAGCCCACTCGGCGGAGACATAGCCTGTAGACATACCTTCGAATGCGCCTTCAGTTCCAGCAGTACCTATATAGATATGCCCTAACGCGACAGCAGTCCAACCAAGCGACAACACTGCATGAATCAGGTTGGCCTCTTGCATATCGACTCTGGAACCTTCCACCCAAGGCAAGAATCCAACCCACTCAGGAATGACGATGCCATAGACTGGGGCTACCAAAATGATACCGCTAAAACAAACCGCAAGTCCAACGAAAGTCACCAACCAAAACCAGACTTTTTCACCGCCGTTCATGCGACCAGCAGAAGGATGAGTTTTGGAGAATAAACCACCCCCTTCCTTGAACCACTGAAGATCAGTTGCCGTTGGAAAGTTGTGCCATATCCACATAACAATCATCAGTACGATACCGACAGAAAAGACAGGGCCGAGCACATTGTGAATAGTGATAGACGCCTGCGCCCAAAGGGCAAAGCCTGCCTTACCCAGCATTGGAATAAGTAAGGTTTTTCCAATCAACATGCTGAGACCGGTTATCCCTAAAGCAATAAACGAGATAGCCGTCATCCAATGAGTTAGACGATCAAACCAGTTCCAGCGTTTGATTTTTTTGCCCGAAGGCTTTACATCAAGCTTGTTACGGCCATGAATCAAGTGGTACAGAGCCAAAATCACAAACATACCGACTATGCCCCAAGGCATATATTTTGCGACAACACCGTCGCGCTGTTGCTGCCAGTCAATCCCACCAGGACCGATAAGCACGCCCGTCTCGACCCCTTGAACTGCGCTATAGCCAGCCACTCCTCCTTCGACTGCTCGCCAATAGTTGGACCGTGGATTAGTCGCTGACCCTGCTTCCTGAGCAAATGCTTCGCTGCCCAAAAAGTGCACTGAATAACTGGCCAGTGGCAATACAAATGCCATTGCCAACATACCCAGTAAGCCGTACCACGCAATTTTGCGTTTTCTGGCAGGGCTCATCTTGCGGCGCCCTGCACTGACTTCACTTTGCTGTGTTTGCATGCGCATCAGCCCTCTGTGTAGGCGGTTTCCCAACCCCAAGTCTGAGGACGGCCACCACGACGAAGTACGCGCTCACGATAAATATCCGCAATCTCGTCACCGTCTCCAGCAATTAGCGCGCGTGTTGAACACATCTCAGCGCACAGCGGTAATTTACCTTCAGCTATACGGTTACGGCCATACTTCTCGTACTCGGCGTCAGAAAGGTCTTCTTCGTCTGGACCACCAGCACAGAACGTACATTTGTCCATTTTGCCGCGAGCACCGAAAGACGATTGCTGAGGGTATTGGGGGGCTCCAAACGGGCAAGCATAGAAGCAATAACCACATCCAATACACAGACTCTTATCGTGCAATACGATACCGTCATCTGTTGTGTTGAAACAGTCAACAGGACATACCGCCTGACACGGAGCATCTGTGCAATGCATGCACGCCACCGAAATGGATTTTTCACCAGGCGCACCATCACCAAGCGTCACAACTCGACGTCGATTCACACCCCAAGGCACTTCGTGCTCGTTCTTGCACGCAGTCACACAGCCGTTACATTCGATGCAACGCTCGGCGTCGCATAAAAATTTCATTCTTGCCATTGCTATATCCTCCCTTAGGCCGCGGTTATTTTGCAGAGTGAACACTTCGACTCTTGCATCTGTGTGACAGAGTCATAGCCATACGTCATGGTGGTGTTGTCTGATTCACCCCTAACGTATGGTGCTGACCCTTCCGGGTATTTCTCGAGTAAATCCTCGCCCTGATACTTTCCACCAAAGTGGAATGGCGTGAATACAACTCCTCGCGCTACTCGGTCCGTGACCATGGCCTTAATATTGATCTTGCCACCTTCCGGTCCTTCCAGCCAAACCATCTGCCCATCTTTAATACTGATGTCGTTAGCATCGGCCTGATTAATCTCTACAAACATATCTTGCTGTAATTCAGCAAGCCAAGGGTTTGAACGAGACTCTTCACCGCCGCCTTCGTACTCCACTAATCGACCACTGGTATGAATCAATGGGTAATCTTTCGAGTAATCGACAGCCTGGATGGAACCGTAACGAGTCGGTAAACGATAATGAGACTTTCTATCTTCGTAAGTTGGATAGTCTTCCACAAGGTCTCGACGTGATGTGTAGAGAGGCTCTCGATGGACGGGAACCGGATCTGGAAAGGTCCAAACATTTACACGCGCTTTGGCATTTCCAAACGGCGCACATCCGTGCTTGATCGCAACGCGTTGAATGCCACCGGAAACGTCTGTCTTCCAGTTCTTTCCATCAGCTGCTGATTTCTCTTCGTCGGTAAGGTCATCCCACCAACCTAATGTCTTAAGCATGTCAGCGGAGAATTCTGGATATCCATCCTCGATTTCGGACCCCACTGACCAAGAATCTTCAGCAAGTAGATTGACACCATCGCGTTCAACACCGAAGCGTGCACGGAAGTTCAAACCACCTTCTGCAACTGGCTTACTGGGGTCGTATAGGTTAGGAGTACCCGGGTGCTTCATGTCTGCATCACCCCAGCAAGGCCATGGCAAACCATAGTATTCACCATCAAGGGGGCCGCCCTTGGCTTGCAATGAGATTTCGTCAAAAGTACCTCGATGCTTCATATGATCCTTGATTCGCTCCGGGCTCTGACCGGTATAACCAATAGTCCACATGCCTCTATTGTATTCACGCGTAATGTCTTCGATCAAAGGCTCATCGTTAGTCACTTCGATGTTCTTCGTCAGCTCTTCACCAAAACCGAGCTTGGCCGCAAACTTGTACATGATTGTGTGATCAGGTAATGCCTCGAATAAAGGCTCAATAACCTTGTCACGCCATTGCAATGAACGATTAGATGCCGTTACGGAGCCGTAGGTTTCAAACTGCGTACAGGCAGGTAGCAAGTACATGCCGTCCTTACGATCTGGCAGTACTGCTGTATGCGTCGGATATGGATCGATGACAACCAGCAGCTCAAGCTTCTCCATCGCTGCTTTCATTTCCGGTCCACGCGTTTGTGAGTTAGGAGCATGTCCCCACAGCACCATGGCGCGAATGTTGTCCTTCTGAGCAATATTCTCTTTGTCCTCAAGAACGCCATCAATCCAGCGTGATACCGGCATACCGGCAGTATTCATAGGCTGAAGTTCTTTATCGCCCTTCTTTTCATAAGAGCCTTGGTCAAATCGATTCTTGATCCATTCGTACTCGAGATCCCACACTCCAGCCCAATGCTTCCATGAGCCAGATGACAGACCATAGTAACCGGGTAATGTATGCGACAGAACACCCATATCAGTGGCACCCTGAACATTGTCGTGGCCACGGAAAATGTTAGCACCACCACCAGACACACCGATGTTGCCTAAGGCCAATTGCAGTGTGCAATACGCACGGGTGTTGTTATTACCGATAGTGTGTTGGGTTCCACCCATGCACCAAACAATAGTACCCGGACGGCTCTCCGCCATGGTTTGGGCAGCTTGCTTGATTTCTGCTCCAGGAATGCCAGATACTCTCTCTACTTCCTCGGGAGTCCACTTAGCTACTTCAGCACGGACATCGTCCATGCCATAAACGCGTTGGCGAATGTATTCCTTATCTTCCCAACCGTTTTCAAATATATGCCACAACATACCCCAAATGATAGGTACATCAGTACCTGGACGCATTTGCAGGAATTGATCGGAATGCGCAGCTGTTCTGGTGAACCGTGGATCGACAACGATCAACTTTGAACCATTTTCCTTAGCCTTAAGGATGTGCTGCATGGCAACTGGATGCGCTTCTGCAGCGTTAGATCCTATAAAAAACATGGCTTTGGACTTCTGCATGTCATTATAGGAGTTTGTCATCGCACCGTATCCCCAAGTATTGGCAACACCTGCAACGGTTGTGGAGTGACAGATACGCGCCTGATGATCTACGTTATTGGATCCCCAAAGAGCGGCAAATTTTCTGAACAGATACGCCTGCTCATTGTTGTGCTTGGCAGAGCCAAGCCAATACACAGAGTCGGATGAGGATTCTTCGCGAATCTTCAGCATCTGATCACCGATATCTGTAACCGCCTGATCCCAAGATACTCGAGTCCACTTGCCATTGACCAGCTTCATCGGGTACTTCAATCGACGTTCGCCATGACCATGCTCTCGCACGGCAGCACCCTTGGCACAATGGGCACCCAAATTGATGGGGGAATCTACATCGGGTTCCTGCCCCGTCCAGACACCGTTCTGAACTTCAGCAATAACACCACAGCCGACTGAACAATGTGTGCAGATGGAGTGAATGAGCTCCGTTTCAACACCTTTTCTAGGGTAATTCTCAGCGGCTCTTGCTTTCTTCAGCATGCTGGGACCGGCAGAAATTGCCAATGCTGCGCCGCCTGCAGTTAACCCTGAGTTTTTCAAAAACGTACGGCGATTGACCGAAACACCCAACAAACCTGTTGAGGTGCTCGCCAGCGATTCACCGGTCGACGATGTCGCTAGCGCGGGTGACTTGCGCTTTAATTTCATAGCTATCTCCTACTAATACGGAAAATCGTGGCCTGCGCCACAATCTGATTACTGTTGAAGGTCGAATTAGGCACCACTAGTTGCGAGCACGAGCGTAATAACGCTTTCTGTACTCATTGTCTTCGTAGCCTTTGTGGCCCTTTCCAGGCTGTAGAACTGCTGCCTCGGCTTCAAAAACTTCAGAACTCACAGCAACTCCACTGGCGACCGTTCCGCCAGCAACTGCCGCGCCCTGTAAAAATCCGCGACGTTTTGCGTTGATAAAATTGGGTTCTTTCTTATCAGTCATTCCCGTTTCCTCACGACAATTAAAGACCTTGTAAAGAGGCCTTTCGATGGTTGTTCTTCAGCTCTGCATATCTAGTAGCTGTTGTTCAAATTCAAAAAAGCTTTCGCCAAAAAAACCGACAGATCGATAAAAATGAGCTGCCTTGGCATTTTGCATATCATTGAAAAAACGACCTACCCAAGGTGCTAAGTGGTCGTTGAAAAATTGTTGTTGGGTGTCTAGCGAAATCTCTTCGCTATTTCTAATAATAAGTGCCATGGCATCGCACAACGCGGCGATATGATCTTCTGACTCGACCACTCCCTCTTGGCGTTCAATCCCTAGCCTGATCAACTCTGAACGCAGGACGGCAACCGGCTTTTCCATCAGAAATCCAGTGATATACCAGGATCCAAAAGGGACTAACTCGCCTCGGCCCACGCCTAGAAAAAGCGAAAAGTATTCATCATGCACAGCTTCTTGATCAAACTTCACACTAGCTTGCTTCATAAGCTCCCACCCCATTGCAATTTGCCCTTCACTGGCATCAACGTCGCCAATATTCCGCAATCGCTGAAGCGTGTCCTCATCGGGCTGTTTCGCTAGCAAGCTGCCCAGAAGCTCATAGACCGCAGCACGCATAGCCTGAGCCTGATCTTGCAGGAACTCGTGCTCGCTCTTTACGCTCAGCGCTGGTCGGTCAGATGTCATCACATTCATTACCCTAATTGTTGATCAGCTAGAAACCGGTCTCAACCCCTGTCGACAAACAGACCACGGATCCATTCTGGTCATAGAAATTGGCCGTTTTCGGCAGTTATTTTCCCAAGCGGTGCAAAATGTCGCACCATCAATATCTATGAATCAGTTGGATGCACATTGATGCCTTTGGCATCTTCCTCGAATATATCCTTGACTCGGCATTCACCGCAGAGCTTCAACCGGCGAACGGCCTTTTCATCTTGAAACATCCAATGTCCAGCCAACTTGGACGTCATCGTGTCAATCATGGCCTGTGTCGTAAATGCCGTATGACAGCGCACACAGTGAAACGGTGCCTCTTCATGCAGAGTTTCCACTTTGCGGGCTTCGATACTGTCCCAGGTGTACTGAGCCTTGAGTGAAATGGCGGATTCGGGGCAAGCGGTTTCACATAATCCACATTGCAGACAATTCGCTTCCACAAACCTTAGTGCGGGGGTGTCTTGGCCATCTAGAAGCGCCTTGGCAGGACAAGTGGACACGCAAGCCATACACAAAGTACATGCCTCTGTGTCCACATTGATTCTGCCAAAAGGTGCTGCAGCGGGCAGATCGACAGAGGGATGCGATGATGGAATTTGTTCAAAAAAAACATCCAAGGCCATACGTAACGTCTGGCGTTTATCGCCATGTGTGGAGAAATTTTGTGGCCTAAGAGCTTCCAGAATATTTTGCCCCTCCCTTGTTTCCATCTCACAGGCATCAGAAGGGTTGTCGGCACTTGCAGCTAAAGTTTTAGCTAGATCGGGAGATGCACAAATAGCGATAGGCACAGGACGGACACCAAGCGAACCTAACAATGGCTCGACCCAATTCAATTGCGACTCAATGGCTAGTCTGTTTGGATCATCGGCCAGAGAATCAAGCACGATAACAATTTGGCTCGCAGGTCCAGCCAGCAGCGCCAACCAGTAGTCCGCTCCAAACGCTGAAACTTCTTCAACGAGTAGTGGCAAGATTCCTGGGGCAAAGGTGTGGGTATCGATGACGCCCTGTAAAGCTTCAGTGTGCAACACAACGGTGTTTGCCTGATGCTCGGATAGCGTTTTTCTCGTTCTGTCAATTGCATCCGCGGGACGGGGATACGCATAGGTCATTGCACCGCTAGGGCAAACTGTTGCACAGCTTCCACAGCCTTGGCACAAAAACGGATCGACTTTAATCCCTTCCCCATCTGATTGTATGGCACCTGTTGTACAAACATCGATACAACGAGAGCATCCCGTCAGCTCACTTCGGCTATGCGCACATATAGCGCGGTTATAGCTAAAATACCGAGGCTTTTCGAACTCCCCTGTCAGCTCTGCCAGTGTCGCCACTGCCGCGGCGATTTCCTCATCAGTGGTGGCATGAAAGTATCCAAACGGTGCCAACCGCATTGGCATCTGCGGGGTTTCTGATAGGTCTAACACGAGGTCGAAGTAACCAGACTCACGGTAGACAGAAACCGCCAAATCCAGATCTTGCGATTGGCTTGTAGTGTGTGACGGCACGCGTGCGCTGTAAGCTCCAAGGTAACCGTCAAGTTGCAACTCAGGCACTTTAAACACAGCGACGCCTTCGCTAGTCAATTGTTTGTCAGGCTTCGTTAAGCTGGAATCAATTTGTACTATCGAGAATCCAGTTGCTGCCAATGGGCCAGCACATTGCAAAGCTCGAACGGCATCACCAATTACCAGACAGTAGCCTTGCGACACATACTGAATTTGTGAGGTGGCCTTACCCAATTGTTGTTGCTTAACCACACTGTTTGTATTTTTAACAAACGAAAGGGTTTGTCCCTGATCACTCATATCGTCTTCTCGTATACACTTTTCATGGGCCCTTAGACTCAACAAACGCCGGTGCATGCTGGAGTAATTCATCATCACTATCTGCAAGCACTAATGTAGTCGCCTCGCTTTCAGAATCAGCTTCTGGCAAAGGCTCCTCATCTGTCGTTTCGTCAGTTTCTGGCGAGAGTTCATCATCAGGCACCGATTGATCTCCATCCTCACCCTCGTCTTCGTCCTTCGCTTCAGCCTGTTCGTCAGACTCTATCTGTTTCTCTGCCCCATCAGCTTCCAGCTTATCTTGCTGCAGGAGTTCCTCTGCGCGTTCAGCCTCTGCCTCTGCTGCAAGTCGATCTCTCTCTTTCCTGGCAGCATGGAATTTCATATCGGAGGTAACAATGTCTCCCAACGGCTCAAAAACGGTGTAGTCCCCGTCGTAATCATTCAGCCCATCACGCACATTGAACCGAGGCTGTTGGAAGACATAGCGCAACGCAGCCTTGCGTAAAGCTGCACTGACTCCTTTGTTGAAAAATGCACTGACATTACTCTCGGCTGTAAGGCTCTCTATAGGAGGCATATCCGCATCGGTCAGTAACAGCTCTTCTGCTTCGAGGCCTGGGTCGTCTGCAACTATCGTTTCGCCAATCGTATCTGGCTGTTCAACCGCATCCGAACTGACTGGATCATCGATAAGTGCAGCTGCGTTGGATTCTGCTCCCAGAGGCATCGAAAAACGTGCTGATGCACTGGCAGTTTCTTCGTTCGGGGTGCTTGCCTGTGTTCCAGCACCTCGTTTACGACTAGACCAACGATTAAGGAAACTAGTTTCGGGTTCTTCTTCACTCATCA
>JBLHWG010000151.1:0-11720 GCA_047629055.1 Halioglobus sp. | reverse complement strand
TGCTTCACCAACACCAATGGTTCTGAGGCTATAAACCGAGACGCCCTGCCGGATGAGATAATCACGCACGGTTGTCGCTCTCAACAGGCTCAGTTGCATGTTCCGTTCAGGCTCGCCGGTGGCATCTGTATGACCTTCAATAATGACCTGGGTGTCTGGATACTGATTGATAGCCTCAGCGATTTGGTCAAGAATATCGAGACTGTCGACGGTTAGTCTGTTGCCTTCTGTTCCGAACAGAATGCGAAGTGACGGCAATTCCTGGAGAGCTTGCTCTAATCCAACATTACCGTCGGTTGGTAGTGTTTGGGCAAGTTTTGCCGTGAGGGCAGCTGCAGCGACTGCTTCTGCCTGCAAACGATTTTGCTCTTCAGCTCTGGCTAGAGTTGTAGCAGCAGCTTCAGCACTCAATCGAGCTTGTTCTTCAGCTCTAGCTTGAGTTGCAGCAGCTTCAGCAGCCAATCGAGCACGTTTTTCTGCTCGGACCTTCGCAGCGGCAATGGCAGCTTGCCTTGCTTGTTCATTGGCCCTGGCTTTGGCGGCAGTTTCAGCAGCCAATTGATTCTGCGCCGCAGCCTCTGCGGCCAGTCGTTCCTCTGTCTGAGCTTTTGCCAACGCTGTGGCTTCAGCAGCTAAACGCGCCTGCTCTGTGGCTTTGGTTCTGGCCGCGGCTTCTGCGGCCAATCGTCTCTCTGTCTGAGCTTTTGCCAATGCCGTGGCTTCAGCGGCCAGTCGTGCTTGTTCAGAGGCTTTAGCCGCAGCAGCGGCTGTGACTGCTAATTGTGCTTGTTCGGAAGCTTTGGCTTTCAATGCAGTATCAGCAGCCAGTCGAGCCTGCTCTTCTGCCTTTTTAACTGCATCAGGATCAGCTGCGGTCGTCAGTATCACCGCCGACTCGCTTGAATCCGCACTTTCCCCCTGAACGCTTATTTTTTCAATTAATGAAAAATTTCCTATAGAAGCCAAAGTTCTGTTGATAATCGCATCATGCGCTGTGCGAGTGGGGGCAAGACCACCTAATGTGAGTTGTTGGTTTGCCACACCTATGTGTGCATTAGTCAAGGTGCCCATCAGGGGCAGAATGTTCTGAAGCGGATCTAGCCAATTGGCACTACCTACGGAATCATTGAGCGTCAAACCATTGCTGACTACGTCAAGGTTGAAGCTATCCAATGCGTTTCTAATCAAACTGGATGTGTCGTCGTTCGTGGACATCGTGCCTTCAATGGATAATATGTTGCCGAATACTCTGATAATAATTGATGGTGCTTGTTTCCCACTGTCCGCGTCGTTGTTCGTTATGTTTGACGCGACGGTATTTGCATTTCCGAGTTTGAGTGAAAGCTGCTTCTTTTCAAAGGTCTCTGAAACCGGGTTGATTGCCTGGGCAGTGGGTAAAGACTGCGATAGAGCCACTAAAATTGGTGTCTGAGGACTTTGGGTTTCAACAGCGACGTTGAAAGCCGCGTCATTGACCGATGAGGCAGAGTTAAATGCTGCCTCAATGATCGTGAGCTCAGAGCGGACATTAGCAACCCCTGGGGCGGAATTGACAGCAGCGACCAACAATTGTTTTTCTTCTTTGCTCTCTACCTGACCGGATAGTGTGACGTCACGGCCCTTGGTGGATATGATCAATGGCCCACTGTTGAGTGCAGATATTGATTGTTGGATTGCCGTCTGAAGCTTTTGCTCGAATCGTGGGACGGCGTAGTTAAGCCCCGTCCACGCGATTCCAACAACGCCCAAAAGCCATACGAAAATCCATATGATTGCAGATCCTCTGCATTTGTAGTGCCTTACCTGGTTGCTCACGGTGATTAAGTGTCGGCCTAAAGTTGAAAAATTCTGTGATCCATATCCCGATTATACAGGCTGTCACGCGCAGGATAGTGATCAGTTTTTGACACATGGTTACTTAACAGGATGCAACTTGCAAAAATTTCTGTACGATCAGTGTTTTCGGCAATTCTAAGAGTGTCCAATGTCCGGCAGGGGAATATTTGGAGGTGTGTTGTGTACAGTTATATTGTGTTTTGCAACATCCAGCAGCAGTGCCCAGAGCAACAATGTACTTAAAGACTGTTTAGCTGGCTCTACGGGGACAAACGATGTCCATGATTGTATGGATAGTTATCTTGATCTTATGGATAACAATATTGCCGGAATGACCGAATTTCTGTCCGAATCGTTATCAGGTCAGGCTTTGGCCGGTCTAAATCGCTCGCAAGCTGCGTTTTCTGAATATCGACGACAGAATTGCCTTTGGTATTTGGAGTTCTCATCCCCACGCTCTGAAGCGGAGTTAATTGCCAAAAATTGCCTCGCTACGATGTCAAATCATCGATGGCAGGAATTACAAGGCTTACTTGGCGAAGAAGATACCTCTGCCAAAACTGTATCTGGGTTTTATGTATACGGTGAAGGTCGCAATTCATTTCAGCAGTGTGGATCTGAGGCTCTCTATTGGTTGGACGGTGATCTGAGCGTTGTAAACGACGCTCAGCAGTTATATCTCTCTCTTGCGACCAGTAAAGTTCAGATTTTACACGCAGTTTTTGCAGGCTCTCTGAATGAATCCACAGCGGCTCCTCAGGGGCATGTTGGGGTGTTAAGTCTTAGCACCCTGTTTGATATGAGTGTGCCAACCGAAACTGATTGCAAATTGCTTAGTAATTCGTCAGTTTTTGATTTGGCGTCTTCAACGACAGTGGATAGCAGTGCAGTTACTACGTCTGAAGAAATTTTAGATTCAGCAGAACAGGATGAGCCGCAGCAGCAGCTCATTGCCTATTTCGGAGCTTGGCTAGTGGACTGCACGGAGAATAACGGTCGCCGATCCTGTAATTTGAAAGTCGCTTTGGATAAGCTTGTATCGTCAGATTCCGAACGAGCATCGGCAACTCTTATCGTCCTTCGTGGGAAGCAGCAGAGAACCAGTATTGAAATGATCTTCCCAGATCGGGAAATTGAGTCGCCTTCACTCGTACGATGGCGAATAGATGCATTTGCGTTTGGTGATCTGGTTGGGTCCAGTATTCTTGTTGACGAAATCGCAGCTAGGCAAATCATACCCGGTGAGGGGTTTTTGAAAAATGAACTTCTGCCGATGATGATCGAAGGCGTCGATTTGTCTATAGAAGTTCTCGCAGGAGTTGACGATTCCGCTGGCGAAGAATTTGTTGGAACTCTTAACGGATTGACTAAAGCGCTCGCATTCTCTGATGGATTTGTTCGCGACAGTACTGAATAAACACCATTTATTGACATGAAAAATAATAGACGTGCCTGGGTGTTTGCAGGTGGAGATTTTGTTGTTGATCATTTGCCCATGCACAAAGTCCAAGAGCAAGACTTGGTAGTGTGTGTCGATCGTGGTCTAGAGCATTGTCTGCAAATTGGGCTGCATCCCGATATGTTAATTGGAGATTTGGACAGCGTACCGCAAAGCCTCTTGCAGGACGATCGAATCGCAGATGTGAAGCGGTATATTTTTCCCAGTGAAAAAGCCGCTAGCGATCTGGAGCTGGCATTGACGATACTCTCAGAAGGGGGCGTGGATGAAGTCATCCTGCTAGGTGTGTCTGGCGGACGAAGCGATCATATGCTTTTCAATTGGCAACTTGTTCGCCTGCGCCAGTGGCCATTCTCAATTCAGTTTATTGATGACACAACTCACACGTATGTGCTCGAAGGAGCGCACGATATTGTTATAGAATCAGCACTCGGCTCGTTCTTGAGTTTGTTAGCTATGGAGCGCAGCATGGGTGTCAGTACAGCTGGATTGCAATACCCCTTGTCCAACGCAGTGATAGAAGCTGGCAGTACCTTGGGTCTGAGCAATGTCGTAGTGTCACAACCGGTACGTGTTGAAATTTCCTCCGGCACATTGCTGGTTATCGTTCAGAGAACGAAAAAGAGCATACATTAGATGGCTAAGTTAATAGATTTTCGTAGTGACACAGTAACGCGCCCAAGTGATCACATGCGTAGCCTGATGATGGCGGCAGCCGTGGGAGATGATGTATACGGTGACGATCCATCTACCAATGATCTTCAGGAGTTTGCCGCTGACTTATTAGGTCATGAGGCTAGCTTGTTTCTGCCAACCGGGACGCAGTCCAACCTGGTGGCATTGCTGACACATTGTCAGAGAGGCGATGAGTACATCGTGGGTACGGATGCTCATACTTATAAGTACGAAGGTGGTGGGGCTGCTGCATTGGGCGGGATACAACCGCAAACACTGGATTTTGGCGACAACGGTGAGCTGGATCTAGCGAAGGTTAAAAATCTTATCAAAGAGGATGACTTCCATTTCGCACGGACTCGTCTGTTATGTCTGGAAAACACGCAGCATGGAAGAGTGCAATCGTTAGACTATTTGAAAAGTGCTCAACAATTTGCAAAAGAGCAGGGTTTGCAAATCCATCTCGATGGCGCACGCATGGCAAATGCAGCAGTGGCTCTCGGGGTTGATTTAAAATCCATCGGTGGATGTTTCGATACTGTGTCCTTGTGTTTATCCAAAGGATTGGGTGCGCCCATTGGTTCTTTGTTGCTTGGTTCCAAGCTGTTCATCGACGAGGCACGCCGTTGGCGCAAAGTGACGGGCGGTGGCATGCGTCAGGTCGGTATGTTGGCAGCCGCTGGCAAGATGGCCTTAACCGCAGGCTTTGAGCGAATGCATCTTGACCACGAGAACGCCAGCTACTTAGCTGCACAATTGGAGGGCATGCCTGGTGTCACGGTCAAAGAGGGCTGGACGCAAACCAATATGGTGTGGCTTGAATTTGAAGAGTCGTGTGGAGAGGTTTTGTCGGCAGAGGCTCGAGCAGCCAACGTTCTTGTGTCGGCTTATGGTCAATCATGCCGTATCGTGACGCATCATGATGTGGATAAGGCTGACATCGATAGACTGGTCTTGCTGTTAAAGACTTTTTTCCAGAAAGCCTCCTAGTGATCTATTCTGATTTGACTATACGATCGGATTCCATTTTTATAATTGAAGCTGTCAGTGCCATTGCGTCGTCTTCGTCATGCGTGACCATGAGGACGCAAGGCTTATAGCCTTCAATAACACGTCGAAGCAACGTGATCATCTCCTGACGCGTCGTTGCATCGAGTGCGCTAAAAGGTTCGTCCAGCAACAGAATGGGTTGACGTCGCAGTAGGCAACGCGCCAACGCCACCCTCTGTTGCTCACCACCGGAGAGCGAACCTGGTGATTTTTTTTCGTAGCCTGCTAGGCCTACGTTTTCCAGCACTGCTTGCAAGTTTTCCGTTTGCGTAGAGTTAAGCTTGAGGTTAGGGCTTATTCCTAAACCTATATTTTGGACTACGCTTAGATGGGAAAATAGGTTGTGGTCTTGAAATAACGTTGTCACCGGCCGCTGGGCGGGTTCTAGAGTAGTCAGGTTTTGTTCATGCCACTTAACCGTTCCAGAGCGTGCCTTTAGAAAGCCCGCAATGATATTTAGCAGTGTGCTTTTTCCGGAGCCACTTCTGCCCAATAATGCGTAGATACCGTGAGTGTCCAATTCGATGTCGAAACACCATTGTCGCTCAGCCAGTTGAACGTCAACGTCTTTAAGTGTCAGCATATTTGCGCCCACCTACCAGTCGTTGTAAGATAGAAAAAAGAGCCAGGCACAGTACCAGCAATAAGCCTGCAGTTACGGCAGCTTCTTCAAGGCGATAACTTCCCATTCTTTGGTAAAGCAGTAGTGGCAAGGTACGAACTCTTTCAGATCCGAACAGCGCGATTACGGTGAGATCACCGGCTGATAAAGTCGCAGCAATGGCCAGGCTCAGACCGATGGGTTTTCGTAGCGTTGGCCAGTCGATTAATCGCCATCGATTGAAACCTTGAATTCCCAGTGATTGCAATAGTTTGTCTTGCTTGTTCGCAGACATTAAAACAGGACCTTCGAGGATACGAAGTATGAAGGGCAGAGCCATCAGGCTGTTTATGGTTATGACTAAAACAAGGGCGATTGAGAATACATCCGCGAAAGGTCGAAGCAGCAGAAAGAGTCCAGTGCCTAGTACCAATGGCGGTAAAACCAGAATAATGTTTCCAGATAGTTGAAGCCATTGTCCAGCTTGCTCTTGCTTTAATCGTATTCGCACATGTCGTGCACTATTGAGTAAGCCAATGGCCAAACCCAACGATAGAGTGGCAGATGCGAGTGACACCAGTACGGTATTAATCATGGCTTCAATGGTTGTTGCGTGTGTAACGACAGGTAGCAATTTATTGTTAATGGCTGAAAGTAGTAGCGCTAGTAGTGGCGTCAGTACATACAATGTTGAAAGTGCGATGATTACAACGTGCAGTAGGTTCCAACCTTTGCCCTTCCAGATACTGTCCATGAGTTGATGGTCATACTTAGATTGCGCGGAGGTTTTTATGACAGAAAACGTGCTGAAGTTTAAGGCATGGTTATGTGTGCTGAATGTACTAAGCATCATTAACAGCATGCAAATTCCCAATTGCACACCACCTAGAGCAACAGCAAGCTTGATGTCGAAATCAAATCTTAATGCTTGATAAATGGCGACCTCGATAGTCGTGGCTCTGGGGCCTCCACCTAGAGTCAGGACAATGGCAAAGCTTGTGAAGCACAACGTGAATATTAAAAGAGCAAGGCTTGGCAGTTGGGATTTAATCGCCGGCCATTCAATGAATCTGAAAACAGAAACAGGGGACATTCCCATTTGTTTCGCTAATCGCCAATTTTGCGCAGGAATGCCTTCAAGGTTGATGAGCAAAATTCTCGAGGCAAGTGGCATATTGAAAAACACATGCGCAATTAGAATACCTGTTAAGCCATAGATAGAAATCGTGGGTAAAGACAATGCTGAAAGCAGCTCGTTTAACCAGCCTGTTCTGCCAAAGACAGCAACGATGCCATAGATTGCAACGATGGTCGGGATGACCAGTGAGAGACTGAATAAATTAACAATGAGTGTGCGGGCTACAAAGCGTGGTTTGTGGGCTAATGCCAGTGCCATTGGTAAAGCGAGTAGCAAAGAGAGTGCAGTAGACAGTGCCGCCTGTTTTAGGCTGAACGTTATAACTCGTCGTAGATAGGCACTATCGACAAGAGTTTGCCAGCCTATGGAGCCTGCTTCCTTGAGCATGGCCAAAACAGGAAGCAATGTAAACACGATGATGATGAGCAGTGCTAAAGCACCGCTCATCCACCACGGCCAGGCTCGCGTGTTTTTGTGAGCTTGGCTGTAGCTGCTCATTACTGCGTTGAAGCGTCAAGCCATTCGTCAACCCATTGCTTGCGATTGTCACGCACATCTTCGGGGCTAAATAAGTGTGTGCTAGCAGGCGTTATCAATTTATTGAAAGACGCTGGCAGATCGTCTCCCAAGTCAATTACTGGGAACATGACGTTGGATAGGGGTATTGCTGCTTGAGCCTCGGTACCTGTTAGGTAAGTCAGGAACGCTTGCGCCAGTTCCTGATTTGGTGAGCGCTTTAAAATCGCTGCAACTTCGACTTGTAAATAGTGACCTTCGTTAAACGCAGCAGCTTGATAGCGTTCTGTCTTATCAACTTCCATGTGATAGCCGGGCGATGTGCTGTAGCTAAGCACCATAGGAGCTTCGCCATTTAAAAATAATGAAAAGTAAGCTTCGCTCCAACCTTTGGTTACGGTCAGAATGCGTGGTTGCAGAGCTTTCCACTTCGCTGCGGCATCGTCGCCATAAACAGATTTTAACCATAGCAATAGTCCTAAGCCCGGTGTGCTGGTGCGTGGGTCCTGAATGATGATTTTGACATCGTCTGGCGCGTTGATGAGTGCCTCAAAGCTGTCAGGAGGAGTGGCTAGGGCTTCTGTGTCATAGACAAAAGCAAAATAGCCATAGTCGAAGGGTACAAACGTTTTTGAAGTCCATTCGATGGGCAAACTCAGGTCGCTAGTGTCGATACCTGACTCTGCAAGAAGACCACTGTCTTCGGCAATCGCCATTAGGTTTGTATCCAGACCCAACACCACATCAGCCCGAGTGTTCTCGCCTTCGAGTTGAACGCGATTAAGAATGCCTGCAGAGCTATCCAGTGCAACGAACTCTACAGTGCAGTCGCCACATTGCGCCTCAAAGCCGGCTTTGATAATGGGGCCTGGGCCCCATTCAGCCGTGAAAGATTCGTAGGTATAAACCGTCAGCGATTTATCAGCTGCTATGGCTAACGGTGATGCTGCAAGCAACGTTACAGATGTCAGCACAGACAACGTGCTGATGAAACGGCGAACGATATTTGATAATGGGGGTGTGCTGAAATATTTAGTCGAGAAAGTCATGATCATCCTGTGACTGATTAGTCTGAAGAAGATGACCCCCCGAAAGGTAGTTTCAACTCAATCCCTACGCTGGTTCTAGCCAGTTCAGGTTCTGCGGGTTGTCCCGGATTGTTATAATCCGGACTCTCAGCCGATGTGGCACCCCGTTGAGTCATCATTCGCATGCGATATTGAAACCGCGACCACAGTCTGGGGTTTTAGCTTCTCATATGCAAGTGGCTTCAGCTCACAATAGTTTCTTATGACGTGGTTTTGTTTGCTTGACAACTATTTTGTGAACATGCTCACCTCCGAGTGGCTCACTAGCGATAGGGGCGGCAAGATCCGTCTATAAGCGTGTTGAATCGTTTGTAATCCCATAGGTATTGCTCAGGACACAAACCAATGCAGCTTTCTACCCCAGCATTTAGAGAAGTGGTGGCTTCCAATAGATTACGACTTGCAATTTTCGCATCGCCAGGCAATATGTGCAACCTCCAGCCTTTGGCTTTAGGCAATCGCTCGGCTAAGCAAAACAGAATTGGATAATCATTTTTACTGGCGATTTTCGACAGCAGAGTCATCGTTAACGCAGGTTCATTGAAAAAGGGCGCAAAAATTCCATTGTCCTGATCAGGCTCTTGGTCTGGTAGGAAGCCCAGGATTTCGCCTTTTTTCAAAACCCTTAACCCCTGTCTAATACCGGCAGCATCCAGTGATGCGGGTTTTCCACCTAGATGTGAGCGCCACTTGACCAGCAGCTCTCCCATATCTTGTTGTCTCGGACTGCGATAAAAGTAAGTGAACGGGTGTTGTTGTGAGAGCAGCAGAATGCACAGCTCCCAGTTGCCCAGGTGAGGCGAGATCATGACAACGCCTTTGCCAGCCTGAATGGCTTCGCTCAGAAGCTCTTGGCCACGAACTTCAATGTGTTTGCTCAAAGTTTGATCGGTGGGGCGATGCCATATCCAGGCAGATTCTGTGAGTTGCTTGCCAGTCTCCACAAGGCTTCGTCGAGCCAACAGGCGCACTTCGTCCAGGGGCATACCTGGGTAGCAGATTGTCAGGTTAGCCTCAGTAATACGCCGCTGGCTGGAATGGGTGAGCCACGAGATGTGTCCAATTAACGCGCCCAATAGCTGATTGGCGCGAAGTGGCAACCGGCTCAGCGCTTTGGAAATGGTGCTGATAACGTTAGCGGACATGCAAATTCCGTTGAGTACGACAGTAATATAGTAGCTTGATTTTTCAAGCACAAACATCGCCTGGGTTCGGTGACGATATTAAAAAAAATGCCCGGCCGTCCTGGCCGGGCTGAACCATCCTGGTTCGTCAGGTTGATGCTGTGTTCCAACTGCCAACTCTTCCGTTGAGTTGATCTTCCGTGTTGACTAACATCTTCCTTCGTACGTCCATGTCTGTGGTTGTTCTGGACCACGTAGCTATTATTGACTTGACCGATTTTAATAACTATCGGAACTTACGTATTTTAGCGTCGGAATTGCCTTAAATTTGCGTAGGATAACTCCTACATAAGAGCTCTTAGTGGGCGGTTTCCATCCTATTCAATGTTCATCTAGAGCCATTATGATTGCACTTATACAACGCGTCAGCGAAGCATCTGTTTCCATCGATTCGCTAAAAACTGCGAGTATTACTACTGGCTTGCTGGCACTCATCGGCGTTGAAAAATCCGACACTGCTGAAACAGCTGCACAGTTGGCGGACAAGATTCTCACTTATCGAGTCTTTCCGGATGAGGCAGGCAAAATGAATCTCGACTTAAAAGCGTCCAGTGGGCAAATTCTACTGGTGCCCCAATTCACGTTGGTCGCAGACACGCGCAAGGGGCGTCGCCCGGGATTCTCGTCAGGTGCCTCACCAGCGCTGGGGTCCGAGCTGTTCGACAAACTGGTGAAAGATGTTTCAGCGACGGGAATTAAGGTTGGCACAGGGACGTTTGGTGCTGACATGCAGGTTGCCCTGATCAACGATGGTCCGGTTACTTTCTGGCTACAGGTTGGCTAGCAAAAAATCTGGAATGTAGAAGCGCAAACAGGAACTTGTGTAGCTACGTCATCTATGAGCTGAAACCCTAGTGGCTAGTTCACATCTCTTCTTAGAGCAGTGGTTGATGGTTCGAATTCAATAAAAGTGACATCAAGCACACTAGCCTTTGGGCGCTACCAAAGTATAGCGTGGGCGCCTATTGGTGTGAACGGTTCGCCATAAAATTACTTCAAAGGCCTCACGACTGCTGGGCGATGCAAAGTACTACTGAAAGCTTGCAGCTAAACAAAGCCCTTATGGTGCTGCGTGCGCGAGAATAGTAGAGGACTTTCTCATTGCTGTTCCTACGCCTTTCAAAGCGAATCATAAGCCTGATCTTTCCTATCTGAAATCGGCGGCGTTATCGATTGCCAAAATGCTTAAACCCAGTAATCTAGTGATTCTTGAGTTCACATGTCCAGTTGGAACCACTGACCAGCTCTACGGTGTATGCTTGAGCGTTTCGGGAGATTTGTGAATGTCTATTCGCAAAGCCAGTGTGTCGCGCAAAACGTTAGAGACCGCAATTTATGTGGATTTGGTTATCGATGGCAACGGCCAGGGTAACTACTCCACAGGTGTGCCATTTCTTGAGCACATGCTCGATCAAGTCTCCCGCCATGGTTTGTTTGACCTGAAAGTTGATTGTCAGGGAGATACACATATCGATGATCACCATTCCGTCGAAGATATTGGGATTGCGCTGGGAAGTGCTTTCGCTGATGCGCTGGGTGATCGCAAAGGTATTCAGCGATACGGCCATGCCTACGTACCATTGGATGAATCCCTGTCACGAGTGGTCATTGATTTTTCAGGACGCCCGGGACTGCACTTCAACGCGGAATTTACTCGTGATAAAGTGGGTGCCTTCGACGTCGATCTAACATCAGAGTTCTTTCAGGGTTTTGCTAATCACGCGAAAGCCACCGTGCATATGGATGTGTTGCGTGGGGCTAATGACCATCACAAGATTGAAACGTTATTCAAGGCTTTTGGTCGAGCGCTAAGAATGGCTTGCACGATTGATAATCGTGCCGCTGATTCAATGCCCTCGACCAAAGGGACACTTTAAGAGCAACATCATGCAACGCATAGCGATAATTGACTATGGCATGGGCAATTTGCAGTCCGTGTCAAAAGCGCTTGAACAAGTAGCGCCACACGATGAGGTTGTCGTCACTGATGACCCCAGTGTTATTCAATCTTCAGATCGTATTGTCTGTCCTGGGCAAGGAGCTGCTGCAGATTGCATGAGCGCCTTGCGCTATAGTGGGTTAGGACAATCAATAATCGACACGGTTCATACGCGCCCGTTTCTAGGAATCTGCATGGGGTTTCAAGTGCTGCTCAGCAGCAGTGAAGAGAACG
>JBLHWG010000150.1:0-11738 GCA_047629055.1 Halioglobus sp. | reverse complement strand
TGCAACACGCCACAGCCGAACTTTCAACTCACCAGGCAGGTCGTGTCAGAAAGTTGCTGGACGATGCGATTCAATCTGTACTCATTGGGCAAAGCACCGCGACAGATGCTTTGAACAGTGCTCAGAAACAAGCAGACAGAATCCTGTCTCGCTATAAGTAATTTGGTGTCTTGCCTGGGTTATTCATGAATAGCCCAGGCAAGGAGGCGGTCCGGTAATAGACTGATCTAGTGCGCACGCAGTGCAGACGCACTGCAGACGCCATTCTCGAGCAGCCTCCTAGGTGGGAGTAGCAGCAAAAAAGCTTCTCCCGCCATCTTGATAACACTCACTAGGCAACTCATGCAACTATCGCGACAAATTCAGGCGTGGCTATTACTTTTGCCAGCCCTTTGCCTGCTGGTGATGTTTACTCACTATCCGGTTCTGAAGACCATCGCCCGTAGTTTCTTCGGCTTTGGCACTCGGTGGCAAGATGCGGCAAGCCTGCAAAACTACCAGTACCTACTCGAAGACGAGGTGCTCTTGCAGGTGTTGTCGAATAGCTTTCTGTATGCAGCGATAACCGTCCCTGTGTCTATAGTATTGGCAATCGCGATGGCCCTATGGGTTAACAGCAGCATGATGGGAAAAGGAATTTTACGTACCGCCTATTTTACGCCCACCGTTCTTCCCATGATATCGGTCGCGAACATTTGGCTATTTTTCTACAGCCCCGAAATCGGTCTTTTGAACAAATTGCTGGCGTTGGTTGGCCATAACGGTATTAATTGGCTTGGAGATCCTTCTTTCAGCTTGTACAGCTTGATGGCCATGACCATCTGGAAGGAAGCCGGGTTTTTCATGATCTTCTATTTGGCGGCCTTGCAAACCATAGACTCCAATCTGTATCACGCCGCCGCTATTGAAAACGCCAGTAAATGGACCGTATTTAGACGCATTACTTTTCCGCTACTTATGCCCACAACTTTATTTGTGCTGGTAAATGCTTTGTTGAATGCGTTCAAGCTTGTAGACCACCTATTCATTCTGACTAAAGGTGGACCCAACAATGCCAGCAACTTGTTGCTGTACTACATTTTTGAGAATGCCTTTAGCTTCTTCGATACAGCTTATGCAGCGGTACTTACGGTCGTACTACTGGTGATACTAGTCGGGCTGGCATTATTGCAATTCGGCATTATCGAAAAACGAGTGCACTACCGATGAACCGTTTAACGCATTTCATCTCTGTCGCACTAGCCTGGTTCATCGGTTTTATTTGGCTGTTTCCACTTATCTATGCCATATGGGCGGCGATTCACCCAGCCAAATATGCCACGCGGTTTTCGCTTTTTGCACCATTGACCACCGACAACTTTGTTGAGGCGTGGGATCAAGCACCGTTCGTTAGCTACATGCTCAATACGGTAGCCATTACCGGACTTATTCTTGTCGGACAACTTGTACTGTGCACACTGGCAGCCTATGCACTAGCACGTATGGAATTCATTGGACGTGGCTTTATATTCGCCATGGTTCTCATGCAGTTAATGGTGGTACCAGAAATACTTATTGTTGAGAATTATCAAACATTGGCTGGCTTGAACCTAATAGATACGTATTGGGGTGTGGCACTACCCTACTTTGCTAGTGCATTTGGCATATTCTTATTGCGCCAAACCTTCAAGACGGTGCCTGAAGACTTAGAAAATGCTGCAAGAATTGAAGGCTGTTCATTACTGTCAGTTATCTGGAATGTCTATGTCCCTCTGGCTAAGCCGACGTATCTGGCATTCGCCTTAGTATCCATCAGCTATCACTGGAACAACTTCTTGTGGCCTTTAGTGGTAACAAACACTGAAAAGAGCCGACCATTAACGGTAGGTATGTCCATATTCGGTGCACCTGAGTCCGGTGTGGATTGGTCCATTATTTCAGCAGGCACTCTGATTTCGGTTGGGCCCTTGTTGGTGCTCTTTATCTTGTTTCAAAGACAATTTGTGCAGTCGTTTATGCAAGCGGGAATTAAATAGTGAAAATTCTCACATGGAATATCCAGGCCACAAAGGGTTGCGACAGTGTTTTCGATTCCTCACGTATCATCAATGAGATAATGAGATTTGGCCCTGTGGATGTCATTTGTTTACAGGAAGTTGCCAGACACATTCCAAGCCTGGGGTTTGAGGACCAGGTTACAATTATTTCGAATCAATTTCCTGAGTTTGATGCGCATTGGGCTCCAGGATTTAGCGTACCCGACAAATCAGGCACTCGATCTGAATTCGGAAATCTTACGTTAGTACGAAAGCCTCTTCTTAATAATGCACGCATCCACACTCTGCCAAGCCCACTAATTGAGGGATTACAGATTCCTCGTACCATGGCTGAAGTTGTCGTTGGAGGAGAACAATTCGAATTTTCCATTTTCAATGCGCATCTAGCATTCCATTCAAGTGTCGAACGCATTGAACAACTAAAAGCCCTTACGCTCCTGCGGGATCAAATTGTCGCCAAATGTGGTTTATCGACTAATCGAAATGCAACTGGTCCTTTTAGCTACGCAGATTCAATTCAATCAGTAATCCTATGTGGCGATCTAAATGTCAGCTCCGAGAGCAACGAGTTTAAAGAACACATCACTGGTCGAAATTGGGTGGACTGTTGGGACGTACAAAACGATACCCACGCGATAGAAAAAACTAACCGACAACCGACTTGTGGTTGCTACGACCACATTCAGTGGACAGAAGGTCCACACATCAGAGATTATTTTCTGGTTACCGAAAACATTGCAGACAAGACCATTAGCGTTGACGTCAATGTCGAAACAGATGCCTCCGATCACCAGCCTGTGTTACTGGAAATTGCTTTATGAGTGTCAATAGACACGGCAATCCGACTGAAAAATCCGTCCCCCCCTTACCAGCATTAATCTCTCCTCTACCATCGATCATTTTTACCGATGTTGACGATACGCTAACGTTTGATGGCCAGTTGCCTGTCGAAACTTACACGGCCTTGCATCAGCTTAGAGATGCAGGCTTTACGGTTATTCCAGTAACTGGCGCCAGTGCTGGTTGGTGTGATTGCCTGATTAAGACTTGGCCCATTCAGCATATCATTGGTGAAAATGGTGCGCTGAATATGGAAAAGGACGCCAACGGAATCGTATCTACAATATTTGAGAAAGATTCAGAGTCAGTCAAACACGATCTTGCAAAACTAAAGCAAATGGGTAATGCATTGACAGATCAATTCCCAACTATCAAATTTACTCAAGATCAGCAATTTCGTATTACCGATATCGCCTTTGACATTGGTCAAACGGTCATCGTTCCTGAGTCCTTAGCGGTCGAGGCAACCGAGTGGTTAGCCGCTAAGGGTGTTCAGGCTCGCCGTAGTTCTATACATATCAATGTGTGGATGGGGAATCATTCCAAGTCAACAGGTGCCATGGCCTGGCTGAAGCAACGAAATATGGATGAACACAATTGCCTATTTATTGGTGACTCACCCAACGATGAATCAATGTTCAAGCAATTTCCACTCTCTGTTGGCGTGGCCAATATTGAGCGGTTTCTAGCGACAATGGAGTATGTACCAGCCTTTGTTACTGTCAACCAGGGTGGGTACGGGTTTGTTGATATGGCCAACTTGCTGTTGAAATCGCACAGTGCTGCTGGCAATCAGTCTTAGACTTACTCTTTCACGTTAAAACAATCCAGCCGCCACGTTGCTGTTGGTAGGTCATAGCTCAACCTCCATCCGATAACCTGGAGAGTAAACCAACCGCACTGAAGTGATGGTGGCTTGATCAGAATTGCGCGTTCGTCGTTCAGCAGTAAACAGTGCAACGTGCCTGTCAACTTCGAATAATACAGCTTCTTCATCGGTCGCAATAGAGGCTGATAATGCAAGATCACCCCCACTGAAAGGAACGTTTTCAACCAACCATTGATTAGGACTACATTGCTGAAAGTCAGCATCAGCCACCTCTGGAACGATGCTGACATCAATCCAGCGATCTTCTAGAACATATGCGCGCTCGTCGGCTAAATGCAGAGCTATTAAATGCAAAAGCCGAACACCTGGCGTTGTGTTCATACGCGTACGTATGGCCTTGGGGGGGCGCTCACGTTTTCGTGAAATCAAGCGATAGCCGTAGGCGTGACCCCTTGCTTCGATTTCCTGTCGTATAACGGGTACGCTAAATGTTGCCTTTCTCGCCGGATGCACCACTACCCGCGTCCCGCCTTTGCGTCTACGTTCGATTAGACCATCATCTGCTATCGACTGCAGCGCACGATTCACCGTACTTCGAGCGCAGCCCAACTCGATAGCAAGCTCAGCCTCATTGGGCAGAAAATCGCCCGGTTTCCAGTAACGGGAGTGTAAACGCTGTACAACTTCGGCCTCCACATCCTGCCAACCATTGGGCGATCTATTGCTTGACTTGACGTTCAGAGCCTCTCTCCGAGAGATTTCATGACGCGACGGTAGCGTTTGACTATGCTCTCACGAGCAATATGTACACCCCCTGTTACGCAATGGCGTCCCGCGGACCAGACATCTAGCACCATTCGATCGTCACCAGCGAATATGTAAGTGTCCAACAGTGTATCGCCACTGCGGCCCTCCAGATCTGGGTGTTCTCCATCAAGTGCAAGAAGATCCGCCCATTGTCCTACCTCAATGCGACCCGAATGCCGTCCCGCCGCTTGAGCACCTCCTTGTACTACAGCATCAAATAGTCGCCTGCCCGTCGAATGGGAGGCGTTGGCAAGGGCTGCGCGAGAGTGGTCACGCAACCGTTGAGAGTAATCTAGCGTTCGTAGTTCCTCACTTAAGGAAATTCGCACATTTGAATCAGAGCCTATGGCAATGCGACCACTAGCGCTAAGGAAATCCACGCCATCGAATATACCGTCACCCAGACTTGATTCCGTGATCGGACAGAGTCCTGCAACAGCACCACTGCGAGCCAATCCGCTAGTTTCGTGTGACAACATTTGCGTACAGTGGATCAGGCACCATCGGGCATCGACGTCCACGTTGTCAAGAAGCCATTCGACAGGGCGCGCCCCCCAGGCATCTTGTACCTCAATGACCTCAGGTATCTGCTCTGCCAGGTGCATATGAAAAGGTTCATCAGGTGCAAAGTCTATCAACTCTTCAAAGCAGCTCGGGGCAACTGCTCTGAGACTGTGTGGTGCAACGCCGATGCAAGTATCGTCTGGCAAGAAGGGAATGGAAGCATTTGCTTCTGTCCATAGCCTGAAATAACTGTCCAGATCAGTACCGAAGCGTTTCTGACCATCGTGAAGTTTGCGCTGATCACAACCGCCGTACTGATAGTGCACAGGCAACAAGGTAAGACCAATCCCCGTTTTATGAGCCGCCGCCATAATACGATCCGAGAGCTCCGCCGGTTTGTCATAGGCAGCTCCACCTGGTTGATGATGTAAGTAGTGGAATTCCACATTGGTGGCGTACCCAGCTTCCAGCATTTCCATTTGCACGAATGCTGCAATCGCCTCAATGTGATCAGGTGTTAGCTGGTCGAGAAACGCATACATCAAACGGCGCCATGTCCAGAAAGAATCACTCACGTCCGGGCCACGCCGTTCAGTCAGTCCGGCCATGGCGCGCTGAAACGCATGACTGTGAACGTTAGCGGGTGACGGTAGTAACACGGAGACTTGCTGCGCGATTTCTCGCTCAAAACCCGTGTGCCGATTACTGTTGTTGTTGGTACTTTGGCTTGTCGTTTCAGCTATTGAAGCGGCATCGCTATTATTGTACTCAACGGATGCAATTCTACCGTCCTTACCAATGCAAATGATCACGTCGCGCACCCACCCTTCTGGAAGCAACGCCTGGCTGGCTCGAATGAACTTCATGACAAACACCTCTTTTCGACTTGACGAGCACATTATGTGCGCACATAATCTCACGCATGACTCATGGTGTGCAACTCGAAAATACGTCGGTTTGCACACTACCAACAACCATAGCCTCTACAAGACTGTATGGAGATTCCAATGAGCACCGTGCTTACGCCCGGCTCGACCACTCTCACTCAACTCGAATCCCTGTGGCGCACAGGATCGGCAGCCTCGATTGATCCATCGGCCCGCCCTGCCATGCAGGCAGCGGCCGATCTTGTCGCCAAAGCCGCTGCTGGCGATAAGGCGGTCTATGGCGTCAACACAGGCTTTGGTAAACTGGCAAACTTAAAGATAGCACCAAAGGACACTGCAACTCTGCAGCGCAATCTTGTGTTGTCGCACTGCTGTGGGGTCGGTGAGGCGCTGGATGAACCCACAACGCGTTTGATGATGGTGTTAAAGCTTTTGTCCGTGGGACGTGGCGCGTCGGGAGTAGCGCTGGCAACAGTCGATCTTATCGAGGCAATGTTAGCCAAGGGTGTTACACCTGTAGTACCGGTACAAGGATCCGTTGGTGCTAGCGGCGATCTTGCCCCGCTGGCACATTTTGCAGCCACACTCATGGGAGAGGGACATGCCTGCTTTAATAATCAAACACTACCGGCATATGAAGCCTTGGCTCTAGCAGGGCTTAACCCCGTCACCCTAGGGCCGAAAGAAGGTCTCGGGCTCATCAATGGCACGCAGTTTTCAACAGCCTGCGCACTTGCTGCCTTATTTGGAGCCTGGCGCAATGCTGCCAATTCCAGCATTACCGCCTCGTTATCTACCGACGCCATCATGGGCTCCACGGCCCCTCTTAACGACGCCATACACACGCTTCGCGGTCACGCTGGTCAAATCGCAGTCGCACGAACCATGCGCACGATTCTCGACGGATCAGAGATTCGTGAAAGTCATCGCGATGGTGATACCCGCGTGCAAGACCCCTATTGTATTCGATGCCAGCCGCAGGTATTAGGCGCCACCATTGATCTGCTGCACAGCGCCAGCAAAACGTTGGAAATAGAAGCCAATGCTGTCACCGACAATCCGTTGGTGCTGGTCAGTACCGGTGAAATCGTATCAGGAGGAAACTTTCACGCAGAACCTGTGGCCTTTGCAGCTGATCAGATCGCGCTTGCGGTGGCTGAGATCGGCGCCATCGCTCAGCGGCGAATTGCTTTGATGGTTGATCCCACTCTGTCATTCGACCTTCCGCCGTTTCTTACTCCGGCACCGGGGCTCAATTCCGGCTTCATGATTGCCGAGGTCACCAGCGCAGCGCTGATGAGCGAAAACAAACACTTGGCTAATCCATGTTCGACAGACTCGACCCCTACTTCAGCCAATCAGGAAGATCATGTATCGATGGCAGCACATGCCGCCTATCGTTTGAAACGGATGAATGTAAACTTGAACAACATACTGGGTATCGAACTGCTGTGTGCAGCCCAGGGTATAGAGTTCCGCTCACCTCTTAAGACTAGTACAACACTGGTCAAGGTCATTGAGGCACTGCGTACAGTTGTGCCTACACTGGAAGCAGATCGTTTTCTCGCGGATGACATAAAGTCTGCGGCCATACTTGTTAGTGAAGGCAATATTCTCGATGCAGCGGGCATTCCTGATTTTATGAACCAACTGATGTCATGAATGACTCGCACACATCGACAACATCCCTGTGATGATTGACTCGCACGTTGCGACAATAGCCTCTGTCATTAGCCACTTACACACCCCAACAGCACACCCTGTTATGGGCGACTTGAACGTCTCAATACAGGCCCCCGTCATGAGAAGCAATTCTCACCGCATTCACACGGACACACCCTCATGAGCAATTCATCAACAGAATCTCCAGACTCAATGAATATCAATCCTGGCCCTCGGCACAATCAACGGACCGTGATCGCGCCAACCGGCAGTGAGCTATCGTGCAAAAGCTGGTTAACCGAAGCCCCCATGCGCATGCTGATGAATAATCTGCATCCAGATGTTGCGGAGAATCCACACGACTTAGTGGTCTATGGCGGCATTGGGCGAGCTGCTCGAACTTGGGAGGACTTTGATTCCATCGTGGCTAGCCTGCAGGAACTCGAAGACGATCAAACACTACTTGTACAATCCGGCAAGCCCGTAGGCGTGTTCCGCACTCACAGCAACGCGCCTCGCGTACTCATTGCCAATTCGAATCTAGTGCCGCACTGGGCTACCTGGGATCACTTTAACGAGCTCGATCGTAAAGGGCTGGCCATGTACGGTCAGATGACGGCAGGTTCATGGATCTACATTGGTACTCAGGGCATCGTGCAGGGCACGTATGAGACGTTTGTCGAAGCTGGTCGTCAACACTATGAAGGCAGCCTCAAAGGGCGTTGGATTCTCACAGCAGGGCTCGGCGGTATGGGTGGTGCGCAGCCTCTAGCTGCAGTTATGGCAGGTGCTTGCTGCTTAGCCGTTGAATGCGACGAAACTCGCGCTGATTTTCGCCTGCGCACCCGGTACGTAGACGAAAAGACCCGCGACATTGATGAAGCGTTAGCGCTGATCAAGCAGTGGACGAGCGCCGGAGAGGCCAAGTCCGTGGCGCTTATTGGCAATGCTGCGGATATATTTCCTGAGCTCTTCAAGCGAGGGGTCCGGCCAGATATCGTCACAGACCAGACTAGCGCGCATGATCCAATCCACGGTTATCTACCACAAGGCTGGAGCGTGGCACAGTGGCGCGAGCAGCAGGAAACTAACCCGAAAGCCGTAGAGAAAGCTGCATGTGCCAGTATGAGAACTCACGTGGCTGCGATGGTCGACTTTTGGAATGCGGGTGTTCCAACACTTGACTACGGCAATAATATTCGCCAGGTTGCTAAGGATGAAGGACTGGAAGACGCCTTTTCCTTTCCAGGTTTCGTGCCTGCCTACATCCGTCCATTGTTTTGCCGTGGTATTGGTCCATTCCGATGGTGTGCACTATCCGGTGATCCTGAAGACATCTATAAAACAGATGCAAAGGTCAAGGAGTTGCTACCCGACGATACCCATCTGCATCACTGGCTCGATATGGCCAGAGAACGAATTGCCTTCCAGGGATTACCGGCACGTATCTGCTGGGTCGGACTGGGCGTGCGCGACAAATTGGGTCTTGCATTCAATGAAATGGTACGTACAGGTGAGCTTTCAGCGCCTATTGTCATCGGTCGCGATCATCTCGATTCGGGTTCAGTTGCATCACCTAACAGAGAAACTGAATCTATGCTCGATGGTTCTGATGCGGTTTCCGACTGGCCATTATTAAACGCCCTTCTAAACACAGCCTCCGGTGCCACATGGGTATCCATTCATCATGGCGGTGGCGTCGGTATGGGTTTTTCACAGCACTCAGGAATGGTTATTTGCTGCGATGGCACTGTCGAGGCAGACGAGCGCATTGCACGAGTTCTTTGGAATGACCCAGCAACGGGTGTAATGCGCCACGCCGATGCGGGCTACCCTGATGCTCTGGAGTGTGCACGCGAGCATAAGCTTGTCCTGCCAGCCATCACCGGGCGATAGAACCTCACGTGCTTTTTATGCAAATACATATTCAGAGAATTGTCCTGATAGGAACTCAACCGCCATGTACCTAGTCAACACAACAATCGCAACGCTTGACGGTGATACGCCCTACGGCCTTATCGAGAACGGGGCTGTTGTCATCGACAATGGCATGATCGAGTGGGTCGGCGCAAAGCATGACATGCCTTCAGAATTCAAAGAACATGAGCGACACGATCTCGGCGGGCGTCTACTCACCCCTGCCCTTGTCGATTGCCATACTCACATAGTGCATGGCGGGCACCGAGCCGTTGAGTTTGAAATGCGACTGGAGGGCGCTAGCTATGAAGATGTTGCACGAGCAGGTGGCGGAATAATATCGACCGTCAAGGCCACCCGGTCTGCTAGCGTGGAGGAGCTTTGTACATCGGCACTTCCGCGAGTCGACCAATTGCTTAGCGAAGGTGTTTGTGTGATTGAAGTAAAATCCGGCTACGGACTGGATCACGACACAGAGCTGGCGATGCTAAGCGCTGCCCGCGAAATTGAAAAAATAAGACCAGTGCGTATTCGTACTAGTTTCCTCGGTGCACATGCCGTTCCGCCGGAGTATCAAGGGCGTAGCGACGCCTACGTGGATGAAGTGTGTCTGCCAACCCTTGAAGCGGCACACGCCGCTGCTTTGGTCGACGCTGTAGATGGCTTTTGTGAAGGTATTGCGTTTACGCCAGAACAGATTGCCCGGGTTTTCGACAAGGCACAATCACTAGGTTTACCTGTGAAATTGCACGCAGAACAGTTGTCACACTTAGGAGGAACTGCACTGGCAGCCAGATACGGAGCACTCTCCGCCGATCATGTCGAGTACGCGAATGATGATGATGCACGTGCCATGGCCACAGCTAATACGGTTGCCGTGTTATTGCCCGGTGCTTTCTATACCCTTAGAGAAACACAGATGCCGCCAATTGAATCCTTTCGTAAACATGGCGTACCGATGGCGTTGGCCACAGACTGCAACCCTGGCTCATCGCCCATGACATCATTACTGTTGGTGATGAACATGGCTTGCACGCTGTTTCGTATGACACCTGCTGAAACTCTGGCAGGCGTAACCCGACACGCAGCCAAGGCACTGGGCCTGCACGACACAGGAGTCATTCGCACTGGCTTACGTGCTGATCTTGCCTGTTGGAATGTTGAGCATCCAGCTGAGCTGAGTTATCGGATTGGTGCTAACCCGTTGTACAAACGGTTTTATGCAGGAACACCTATGAGCGCCAATGCAGACTCAAACTAAATCAACCTTGAAACCATCCATCGTTGAATACTCGTGATTCATAACGCTCTTCAAGCACCGTTTTCAGACTCTTCAGGGTTTTTACTTCTGCCATGAAAGCAGTTATTGAGCGGCGTCTTTCCCTCACTTTTCGTAGGTGTGCATTGATTCGACGCGTTACGGTGGCAGGCTTTTTCGAATAAAATTCAGAATAGGCCATATTATGCATTGGCGATTGTTCGATGATGTCATCCATGCGAGCTTGCTGCTGATTCAGATAGTCAACTAGCACCTCTTCCAGGGCTTGCTCGTCATCCCCGCTTAAGGCCGACTCTACGCTGGTATGTTGTTCGTGCAGCTTAACGATCGTGATCAGGTCACGATCCTTGCGTGCCTTGAGCAACTGCGACATAAGACCGTGTTTTTCTTGACGCCGATTCTCGTCTGTCTCACGATCCGGATGCAAAGCAGCTGCTGTTTGGCGGAACAGGCGCTTGAATACATCATCGTTAATCAGCTTCTGGTCACCAGCATCAGAGGCAGGCGATGGTTGCAGGTGATCCTCAAATTGCGCATGGAGCTTACGCAGTAGTTCAGCTATTGCCTCTTCATCTGCAGCTTCCTGTTCATCGTCGTCGTCGTCGAACAAATCACCTGACGCTTTAGCGCCCGCTTCATCGTCATCCCAGAACTCATCGCGGTAATCATCTGAATCATCAATACCGAGATACTGATCAACCTGTTCTCGAGCAGACAGATCACTATCCGGGTCAAGATCGATGCCCAACTGAAACGCGCGAAGTTCAGCCACGGCATTCTGCAATGGCTCATCGACCAAGCCAAACATAGTCAGTTCAGACAAGTTGTCACGGATCCACTCGTTAAGCTCAGCGCGCTGCCACTTGAGCAAAGATTTGCGGTTAGCGAATTCGATCTGGCGGTATACCATGAGACGGACAGTCTCCCCCATCTCCCGTTCAGCGCTGAATACTTCTTTATCGATACGGGTGACCAGC
>JBLHWG010000149.1:0-11897 GCA_047629055.1 Halioglobus sp. | reverse complement strand
TGGTGGAGTTATTGGCGCGGGAGATGAGCAGTGACCTTTTACGTTTACGCTCTGACGCCTTGTCAGAGTCTAGACAACAAAACATAGTTATAAAAACGCCACTGATAAGCAAGGGCGTTAAATTTGGCTGGTTAACAGTTCATCCCGATGGGCGCGTAGATACAGTAGACATCAGCGGAGTAGATCATGATTTGATTATCCGACCTTACAGTCAGAAAGGCGTCATGACCTCCTTACGCCAATTCACTATAAATGCGCTTAATCACCACCATGGCATGCAAGCATCAGAGCGCTTCGGCCCACGATGGACAAAGTCCAGTGATTTCGATGAAGATGGCATTGAGCGCGAAATCACACCTGGCGACGTTTCAGCGTTAGTCGCCTGGCAGGCCACTCTGGCACCGCCAGTACAAACACCGCCCGATGATCAACGCTGGGCGGCAGCTGCGCTAAAAGGTCAAAAAACTGCTGAAAACATCGGCTGTCTGAGTTGCCACATGAGCTATCTTCCGCTTAAGTCATTATCATTTTCAGACCCTGGTCCGTTGGATGCTGCTGGCACTTTGCGCACAGGCGAAATTGCCAATACTGTCTACGATATGGCACTTCTTGAATGGTCGAAAACTCTAGAAAAAGATGATAACGGGTTTTATAAAATCCCTCTGTTTGGAGATTTGAAACGACATGTCATTGCAGACCAACAGGTAGCAACATTAGGCAACGAATTGTTGTCGCAACGCTTTGTCGAACGCAATGTCTTCATGACCACTGAATTATGGGGAATTGCATCGACGGCACCTTATGGACATCGGGGCGATTTGACCACGCTTCGTGAGGTCATCGAAGCTCATGGAGGCGAAGCTCGAAAGTCGCGAGATGTATGGGTCGAATTAGCCACTATTGATCAAAATAATATTATCGCGTGGCTGAAAACTCTGGTTATTCAGCCATGATCAAGAATCTGTTTCTCAATTTGTTAGCCCCCACTGTGCTAGTGGCCTCAATACACGCCAGCGCACAAGACACAGAGTTTTACGCTGACATACCCGTGCTGACTGAAGAATCTTTGGCAGCTGGAATAAGCCACACGTACGATGGCTCCTGGGAATACTTCGTTGGCGGCGGTGTCAGCGCATTTGATTGCAACCAGGACCGACTACCAGACTTGTATTTTTCAGGTGGGAGTAGTTCTGCTGCACTTTACATAAACAAAAGCGAACCGTCCGGTAAGCTTAAATTTGTAGCCGCTGAACAATCCGCGCTATCAATTGAGAAAGTACTTGGCAGCTATCCCATTGACATCGACAATGATGGCCACCTCGATATCGTGACATTAAGAGTTGGCGAAAATCAGATCTTTAGAGGGGGGCCCGACTGTCAATTTACAAAAGCAAACGCTAGCTGGAACTTTGATGGAGGCAGAGCCTGGAGTACAGCGTTTAGCGCAACGTTTGAGTCTGGTAACGACTTCCCAACACTGGCAGTGGGTAACTATGTTGACAGAACAGCCCCCGGCTCTCCATGGGGCACCTGCCACGACAACGAGCTGCACCGACCCACAAGCGACACAGACAAACCTGACTACACAAACCCCCTGCCCTTATCACCCGGTTATTGCGCACTCTCCTTATTGTTCACCGACTGGAATAAGTCCGGCACGGATGCATTGCGCGTCACAAATGATCGTCACTATTATCGGGGCGGCCAGGAGCAAATGTGGCGTATGAACAGCGGCCGATACCCTCGCCTCTTCAGTAGTTCCGATGGTTGGGAGCCGCTGGTTATTTGGGGCATGGGAATTGCCCAAGCCGATCTGAACGCCGATGGATACCCAGAATACGCATTGACGTCCATGGGTGATACAAAACTACAGATCCTGGATTTGCAAGAAGCCATTGATGAAGGTCGACCGCGCTACGACGATATGGCCTGGACACGCAGTGCAACTGCACATCGACCCTACATAGGTGATGACTTAAAACCAAGCACGGGATGGCATGCTCAGTTCGAAGATTTCAACAACGATAGCTATCTTGATCTGTTCATAGCCAAAGGGAACGTTGCGAGAATGACCGACTTTGCAGCCTTTGATCCGGATAATCTGCTTATGGGATCAGCTTCTGGCCGCTTCAGCGAACAAGGTAGCGCTGCTGGAGTGGCATTGGACAAACGCGGTCGCGGTGCTAGCGTCGTTGACCTAAATGCAGACGGTTTACTGGATTTAGTCGTGGTTAATCGGCTCGAAAACATCAGCCTGTTTCGACATGAGGGTATGGCAAGCGGTAATGGCCCCCGTCAAGGCGGTAACTGGTTAAAAATTGAATTGCAACAAAAGGGTTTCAACCGGCATGCCATCGGAGCAAGGCTTTCGGTAAAAACGGGCAATCAAGTACAAAGTCGTATCATTAATATCGGCGGCGGGCACGCATCGGGAAGCGCAGGTTTTATTCACGTCGGTCTCGGAGTTGCAGAACGCGCAACCCTACGTGTGCAATGGCCTGATGGCGAATGGAGTGCACCATACAAGCTGTTTGCCAACCACCATGTGATTATTGAACGCGACAAAGACACGTTCAGCCAATGGTTTCCTCCCATCTCCTCGTCACCTGCAAAATCGGAATAAACGTTATGTACATGGGAATCGATTTAGGTACCTCCGGCGTCAAGACGGTACTGATGGACGAAAACCAGAAAGTTCTGGCCAGCCACACAGCTGCATTATGCGTTAGCCGCCCTCATGATGGATGGTCAGAGCAAGATCCTGCAGACTGGATAAATGCCATTGAACAAACACTGCACGATCTTAAACAAAGTGATGCAGCCTCACTATCCGCTGTTCGCAGTATCGGATTATCGGGTCATATGCACGGCGCAACACTTCTTGACGAAAATGACGAAGTGATTCGCCCCTGTATGCTTTGGAACGATACACGCAGTCATGAACAGGCCCATCGACTCGATACTGCCGCGTCTCGAAAAATAGCCGGCAACATCCTATTCCCCGGATTTACAGCACCTAAAGTCGCCTGGGTAGCCGAGAACGAGCCTGAAGCATTTTCACGGATTGCCAAAATTCTTCTCCCAAAAGACTATGTACGATTGTGGCTAACGGGCGAGCATGTCTCAGAGATGTCTGATGCCGCAGGCACTGGATGGCTGGACGTCGGCAATCGTAGCTGGTCTGGTGAGTTGCTTCAGGCCATGGGACTTGATCAAACTCATATGCCTTGGCTCGTTGAAGGCACAGACGTATCTGGAGTTGTGAGAAAGTCATTAGCCGAGCGATACAACATGGGCTCAACCGTTGTAGTTGCAGGCGGCGCTGGTGACAACGCTGCTAGCGCCTGCGGCATGGGAACAGTTGCCGCGGGTAGTGCGTTCTTGTCTTTGGGCACCTCTGGTGTTTTATTTGCAGCCAACGATAGCTATCAACCCAATGCAGAGAGCGCTGTCCATGCATTCTGCCACGCGTTGCCACAAACCTGGCATCAAATGGGCGTTATCCTTGCCGCAACAGACGCCCTAAACTGGATATCAAGCGTTGTACAAGAGACGCCTGAGTCCTTGGCCAAAGAGCTGGAAGGAAAAAAAGCGGAACCCACAGACCTTATATTTCTGCCGTACCTTGGTGGCGAAAGAACCCCTATCAACGATGCCAATGCGCGAGGCGTATTTGTAGGGCTAAAACACACGACAGACAGGACAGAGATGGTGCGTGCGGTGATGCAAGGAGTCAGCTTTGCGTTCCGAGATTGTCATCTGGCACTGCAATCGGCAGGCACTCAACTAACACAAGCAACCGCTATTGGAGGCGGCGCAAAATCGATATACTGGTTGCAGGTCATCTCCAATACATTGAACTTGCCACTTCACATCCCAGCTGATGGAGACTACGGAGCAAGCTTGGGTGCTGCAAGACTCGGACTTATTGCCGCCGAAGAAGAAGACGCCCTTAGCGTGTGTACTGCTCCAACGATGCAAAATATTATTGAGCCCGATGGCAGCTACGGGCAGTTTGTCGAGCTACACGAAAGGTACCGGGCCACGTATCAGTCTCTAGCGCCCATAATGAGCTAGTGACAACACCTACTTCTGATTCTGACTAACAACCGATTCGAGTAAGGAGCGCTCGATTTTACCGGCTTTCGATCCAGACAGCTGCCCATCGGGAGAAAATAGAAGGTATGTCGGTGTTGCACGAAAATCCTTACCGGTGAGCTCCTTGTACTGCCGATGGAACACGTCGGTAAATATCACCAGATTTGGGTAACTGGGATTATGATGGTCAACGAGTTTCTTGATGCCCGCATAATTTTCCATTCCATCCAGTGCAATACCTACAACACGCGCATCAATTTTATGATGCTGCTGGTGAAACGATTCAATCATCGGTTTCTGTTCTTCGCATGGAATGCAATCGGTGGACCAGAACATCACTAATGTCCAGCGACCATCACCGACATAATCGTTGAGGTTGACCCGGTCGGCTTTCAATGATTGCAGCTGAAATGCACTCGCAGGTGACGCGATTAAGAGTAGGCAAATTGCAAAGCCTGCTATCAATCGTTGTAACCCTGCGCAAGAAATGGGTGTTGAGGTCATATCTATCAAAATTGTCTATTAAGTGTCACTACAACGCCACGTCTGGGCAACGTACTACTGGGACTATCACCTGCCCAACAGCCTTCGTCGAGAATCTTACGCGGATCGACGCCTGCAAACAACAATGCCTCACGAACCCGACTCGCGCGCCCCAACGCTAACGCGGCGTTGCCATTCTTCAAATTTGTGGGTCCAAGTGAACAGCCAATAACAGAAAATAAATCTGTGGTCGGATTAAAACGTGTGACCAGAGCCTCTAATAGTTGTTTGTTGGCCTTCCCCATTCTTAGTGAATCGTTAGGAAACGTTAATACTTGCTCAACAACACTGCCATGCTCGCTCAACGCATTCGCATAATTAGACCGTCCCAAATCGAAAACATTCTGAGAATGTGATGACGCTATCGTTCTAACAGTCAGAGCATTGGCTGCGCTGACACTTGCCACTAAACCAGCCAGTGGACTGATATTTTTAGGCACTGACAGAGGTACGGCCTTTAGGGGTTGGGGATTGATATTTGTAAAAAACTGGGCATCGTCCAACACAACATGACTAGCATCCGCCCCTCGCACATATAAAGGGGTTACCGGTTGTACCTGATTTGCTATCAAGCCGGTATAACTGCGCCGCAGCTCAACATCGCCCACAGCGACATCTAGCCGCAGCTGATCAGGGATCCCTACGGCACTAACATCTTCGCGCCGGTACTGCAGCAGGTTGCCAGCTGGCTCATCGACCCACCGTACACCATAGCCCGCAAGTTCAAGAGAATTCTTAAATGCCTGGATGAGCCGATCGTGCAGCTGCTTACGAAGAAGCTGAACCGTTGTCGATGCGGGTGCCAGTGATGGGATTTGCTGCATGGCGTGGGCAAAGTCATCGGCTATTAACCCCATAGACTTGTCATTGGCGGTATCCAATAAGGGGGGCTGAGTTATTGGAATCTCATTATTTATTCCCTTAGTCATGCAGCCAGGCAGAACTAATACCGTTAGAATGCAAGCCAACAGCCTATGGATTCGTAACGTCGTTTGCATGATGGTGTCACTACGCGCGGTTAAGTTGTAAAAACAACGACCAGATGGTCATTATAAAGCCATCAACCGAGTGGTTTCAGTGTCCAAAATCACGTTTGTCACTGAAATCTCTACCAAAAGATTACGCTGTGCAAATTCATGATCTATGCACTGAATCTTCCTCAACATGTTGGTATCCTTCGACGCGTTAGGAAGCTAGTGGCGGAGACCGACCGCTAAGGCTCGGAAATTATCGGCATTGGGAAACCACTATGTATTCAGTTGGCAGGAACACGAACATGCAACCACTTTTTAGTATTGCCAAATTATGTGTATTAATCAGTATAAGCTCATTAGGCGCTTGCTCATCAATGAGTGAGCTGCAAAAAATTGGCATTGTGCCACCAGCAAAGGTCGAGCAAGTTCCATCAGTTGATCAAACCATTGTTGAGGATCTGGCAAACGTGATTGCTCAAATATATGACCCGTTAACCACCACCTTACAAATAAACGCCACGAAATCAGACCGAACGCTAAATCACTTCGCAGCAGTGCTGGCAATGAAAGGCTTTGGCATCCAACGTGTGAGCGCTGATCAGGGATCAAACTACATGTCATATTCGAAGACAGAATATAACTTGGATGACAGCTCAAACGTTAATTTTGCGGTGGCAGTCGGTGCCGTCAGCGTTACGCGAAAATATCAATTACTGACTAATAATGTGGTAGCGCCTGCCAGCACAGTTAGACTTGCCGGAACCCGTGCGCCAGTAACTATCAATGACACCGCTTCGAGCAGAAAACAGGTTAAAGACCCCTCGTTTTCCAAAGCACAATATGTAGCGTCGCTGAGCCTGGATGAACAAACACCAATAATATCGCTCATAACGCCAGAAATAGTACGCAATATCGCCGCACAGAGCTCCGATGGTCCGTCTCTGCGGGCCCTTAATTCCAGCAAAATCGAAGTGAACAATCTGTTCTACGCAAACCAGTCCACGTTCTCTTCAGTGCTTGACGATCGCTCCAAAATTTACAAATACGTAGTTGTTTTTGGCAATGACTCGATGGTTCTGGGCGATAGCAATAAGTCGCTTATTGATCAACTTGTCGAGAATGTACTAATTGACGACGATATCGTCAGCCTAGTCGGTTGCAGCAACGGGCCAACCTCATTGGGAATTGGCAACGAGGGCCTCGCCCTCGGGCGTGCCAGTCGTGTAACCGAAGCATTAATGGCTCGAGGGGTTCCTCGCGATAACGTATTGGATGAAGGATGTTGGGCTCCAGTGGCAGAAGAAGAAGATCGATTTCCCAGTCGTGGTGTCGTGCTCGAATTGTGGCGGAGAAATCCATGAGCGTTAGTAACAATCGCTTCCTGATTGCCGGATTAATAGCGTGTTCAACATTGATAACAAGCTGTGTTTTGCTATCTAAATCCGATGGTATAACCGCAGAATCAATTACACCTCGCATTGCTTCAAATCCTGAGGTCGTCGAAAACACAGATCCCTTGGTTCGAGTACAACTACAGCTCATTGCTACAAATCTGATTGCAACGCTTATACAGATTCCAGAGATGCGCCCCACCACTGCAACCCTACAAATCAGCACCCCTAAAACAGCTTTTGGGCACGCTGTAGTTCGCGCCCTTGAAGACGCTGGCTTCGGAGTGCAACTGGTCAGCGCCGACCAAGGTAGAAACTACGTCTCTTACAGCAAGCGACTCGCAGAAACTGAATCTGGCATGGTGACCGACTACATGTTAGCAGTAGGCAAAATCGGACTAACCCGAGAATACGTTGAAGAAAACAACGCGGTTTACCCCTCATCGTTGATGAAAATCAGTGGCACTGAATCAATCGCTGATATTGACCTGGCCGACAACATATTTGCCGAGCAAGGTGGCGACAACACAGCGTTTATCAGTGGTGCTCAAAATTCAAGTCGAGCAAACCCGAACCTATCCGTCAAAACCGTCGACGTAAATGACTTTGATGAATTGCCCCAAGACAAACGCACGCGCCAAGACCTAGTTTTTGCGCAGGTAAAGAAACGCTTCTTTGAATCGGATACTCAGCGAGCAGCGCCTAATTTAAGCTCTTACGACAAACACAGACGCACCGTACTAATTTTTGACAATAACACCACGCAAATGATGGGTTCTTCGAACAAGCAGGCCGTGCGCTTACTGGTGCGTGAGTTCAGTGATGATGACATCATAGTGATTAAGGCGTGTCAGGATGCAGATGGTGCGGATACACCGTCCCTGAATCGCGGAATTCGAGTAGAAGAAGAACTCGCTGGTTATGGTGTTCCTACAGAATCCGCTTACATTGCACCGTGCGCACGCACAAGTTACCGCCATTCATCGGACGATTCACCGACTCCTGTCGAGCTCATTCACTACAAGCCGAAATAATATGATCTCCATACACATTAAATCGTTGGTGATGGCCCTAAGTGGCTTGGTTGCCTTCGCTGCCGCTCATAGTGCAACGTTAGATGACGTGAAAGCACGTGGAGCACTGCGCTGTGGTGTCAATCAACAACTAGCCGGTTTCTCTCGGGCAAACAGTTTAGGCGAGTACAGCGGCTTTGATATTGATGTTTGTCGTGCCGTTGCCACGGCAGTGTTCAACGATCCAGAGGCCGTTGATATGCTACCGGTCACCGCTGGAGAACGATTTATAGCATTAAAATCAGGCGCACTGGATATTCTGTCACGCAATACCACATGGACTTTGCAAAGAAACTCCGACTACGGCGCTTTCGTTGGCGTCAATTTCTACGACGGACAGGGATTTATGGTGTCCGAAGCGCACTCGAACTAGACAATAAACCCATCTGTGTGAGCCGGAATACAACCTCTGAACTGAATGCGGCGGATTTTTTCACGGTAAGCGACATCAGGTACCGACCGGTGTACTTTGACGACGAGTATAATGCCAGCCAAGGCTATATCAAGGGCGAGTGTATAGCGATTACGACTGACCGATCGGCGCTAGCATCCAACCGAACTACATTTGCACAACCCGAGACGCATCTCGTGTTGCCAGAAGTCATCTCCAAAGAGCCGCTAGGCCCGGTGGTGGGTCACAACGATAGCGAATGGGAAAATATCGTTCGCTGGTCACTGAACTGCATGATCAACGCAGAAGAACTAGGTGTGAACAGTAACAACGTCAATGTGGAAGGTATTGGCTCAACTCCTGCCATTCGACGTATGCTGGGAATTGAAGGCAATACCGGTGAGGTTTTGGGACTTCACCCAGCGTGGTGCAGCCGTATAATCTCTCTAGTAGGCAACTATGGAGAGGTTTATGATCGTCACATAGGCCCCGATACAGCTATAGGCCTGCCACGAGGCATTAACGGTTTGTGGACCAATGGTGGATTAATCTACGCACCGCCAATACGCTAGTGGTTGTGACTTGAGTTTTTTTCAAGCACCGACTACCGTCTGGCTAGCAGCCATCCCGCCGTCTATTGTCAAAACCGTGCCGCTAACAAAGCGCGCACGCGGACTCACTAAAAATCGCACAACGTTGGCAATGTCTTCTGGGTTCGCGACTGCGCCACCGGGTTGATCGGCGTACATTTCGCACCATTTTTCGGCATCACCAAGATCTCTTACAGCTTGTACGCGTAAGAATTTTTCGCCACGCTCATTTTCCATTTGATGTACCCAAAGACTTTCAGATCCCAGGACGAACGCCATACGTCGTCGCAAACTTGTGCAAGACTCCCTCCGGGTATAGCGCCAGCATTGTTCACTAGGATGTCAATTTCACTGCATTTATTGGCAAGCTAGCGCTTATCACCACTTTGCGACAAGTCACAAGGATGGATATCAACCGACACGGCAAATTGAGACAGGAGTTGCTCACGGGCAGTGGCCAATTGATCTGCATTTCGGGCGGCAAGGTGCAGATTAACGCCTTCAGCAGCTAGCCCTTTTGCAACAGCGTATCCAATTCCCTTGGAACCCCCTGTGATCAGGGCCGTTTGCCGGTTGATTCGAAATTCATGTTCGCTTCCTTGATCGTCAATACATACTATATCGATAGTTATGCATTTGGATCTCCCAGCAGACTATATGAATCCACAGCAATATTGCCGCTCCAGCGCCACAACGCTACATTTAGAGCCGGTAAACTCTCCTAGTCGAAAATCCGTTTGATTGCACGCGTCGCTGAAACAGACAATGAAAAGGCCCTATGCCACGCAACACTCGATGCAGCAGCACGCTGGTAATAGCAGTATGTTCCGCGTTGAGAAAGAGCTTCGAAACGACAGAGACTAATTCAACAGAGTGCGTAAGCTATCACCAACACGCTGCAGATTCCGCGTACTCGATGCTAACGGGCAGGATATAAGTCGCAGGCTTTCTTGCGATCACCGACAAACCCATCAGTAATGATAAATTCAGAGAGAAAGCTGACCTGCAACCTATACCTTAGCCTATGCATCCATTGGCATCGAGTCATTTCCACTCTACACATGTAGAGTGCGCCTGGCGGGGGTCAAGGTTTTGAGCAATGCGGGCCGTTTGGCTAACAATTGCCGGCAGCATAGTGTGCGGCGCGTCTTGACGAGTGATCATTCCAAGATTCACGCAGTTCATTGATTCAAGCTCACCAGCTAAATTCAGGAGCCCTCCAAAAAATGAAACGGTCACCGACCTGAACTCATCGAACTTACCCAAGCCGCTAATTGTCGGACTGGCTCCCAAATTGCGCTAGAAATCTATTAAGGCGAAGGCTGCATACAATATATTGGCGGAGAGGGAGGGATTCGAACCCCCGGACCTTTAACAGTCAACGGTTTTCAAGACCGCCGCATTCGACCACTCTGCCACCTCTCCGATGAGCGGAAGTTTACAAGATTCCAGCCAAGATGTGCAGCTTATGGGACAAATTCCGAACTATTTATTCAAATAGCCGGTCTTACGGGTACTTGATTTGCACCAATAGATCACCCAAATTCTAATGTATACATGAGCTGCTCAGGTTTTTCGACGTGACACATCGAAAAATACGAGCAATCCATCCACTCGATCAGTCGCTATAACGTTATAGTGTCATCAGGGTAGTAGAGGAGTAACCCCTCGCCCCTATCAACAATCAGGAGTCTATTCAGGTATGAAAAACACTAACGCAGTCACACTCACCAAGACAGCGGATAGTATCCTTTCGACTAACCGCGTTCTTCGAAACACTTACGCACTGCTATCGGTCACGCTGCTCTTCAGCGCTGTGATGGCAGCAGTGTCCATGGCCATTGCCCCACCTCACATGGTGTCCTTGGTTTGTACCATTGGTGCAATTGTCATCTTGATGTTTGTCCTCCCCAAGTACGAAAACTCTGCAGGCGGTATCGGCATCGTATTCCTTTGTACCGGCATGCTCGGCTTCGGACTAGGTCCAATGCTCAATCACTACGTCTCAATTCCGGGCGGATCGGCTTTGGTCGGAACAGCATTAGGCGGTACAGGTGTAATTTTCTTGTCTCTTAGCGCATACGTCCTAACCACGAAAAAGAGCTTTAATTTCATGGGCGGCATGTTGACTGTGGGCCTTATCGTTATGTTCGGCGCAATGATCGTTAACATGTTTCTCAACATCCCTGCCATGCATCTCGCGATCTCTGCCGCTATGGTACTGCTCATGAGCGGATTCATACTCTTCGATACCGGTCGTATCGTAAACGGCGGCGAAACTAACTACATCCGTGCCACCGTTGGCATGTTTATCAACATCTTCATGCTCTTCACACACCTACTGCAATTACTGGGAATCATGGGCGACGACTAAGTAAAGCGCCCCTGCAGTCACTTAATCGATTTGTAAACAGTTCCCCTAGATCCGGGCCATGAGAGTGGCTCGGATTTTTCGGTTTGAAACGTCCGCTAGCAATAAAGGCTACTTGTGAACAACGACCTCTGGCTTAAAATCCCGATTGCAATATTTGTAGGCTTCATGATCTGGAGGATGATTCCCACCGCTATACATTGGATAAAAAACGGGCCTAAGGGCTCATCCAAAGAATGGTTAAACGTATCCTTGCTTATCGGAGCTGTAGTGCTCTTCGTAGCCTTTCTAGTCACCACCGTGCAAAACTAGTTAGACGTCTTCCTCTAGCGAGAATCTAGCTACAATCGGCGCATGATCGGACGAGCTATATTGGTTTAACGATTCTATCGACTTTAGCGATAATCCTCGATAGAACACATGATCCAAATGCTGATTCATATGAGCCAAACGAGTCTGACGTTCC
>JBLHWG010000148.1:0-11900 GCA_047629055.1 Halioglobus sp. | reverse complement strand
GACAAAGAGCTGCTGGAAAAAGCCAAGCGTCTATTGCGTGATTAGTATTAACTCAATTTGGTTGCATTAATACCGAGACTCTGCGTCTCGTTATATGAATGTCGTTAAGTGTAAAATGTTGTCTAGTAGAAGCTTAATTGTTGGATTAGCGTGATATATTTTTGAAAATTGGAACAATCTTTAATGCCCGATTGTCTTAAATGGAGCGGTAATTTGATGGTGTCTCAGGATCAACGCAATTCAGAAGTACTCGTGTTGGATGACTTGTCTACTGACGAGTTTTTAGCCGTAGTAGGGCTGCGAGTACGTAGGCAGCGTGCTTATAAAGGTATGTCTCGAAAGCGTCTTGCTGAGATCTCAGGTGTGTCGGAACGCTATCTAGCACAGCTCGAGTCTGGGCAGGGCAACATGTCTATCGCATTGCTACGCAAAGTCACTACGGCTATCGGGCTGTCTATGGGTTCGCTTATGTCAGCGGAAATCACTGATTCTCAAAGTGACTCCACCGGGATAAGCTCGACGTCTCCGTCCATCAAGACCGCATCGTCAGCCGCAAGCTCTCAATCGGATATTGTCGTAATGCTCTAGCGCTTTAGGATCAGGGCTAGCTAGGTTGTCCAGTACCCGTTAACCTAGCAGTATTCTAGAAACTCAATATGATGTTGGTTAGTGCTTTTTGATCAGCACCCACTGCACTGCGTTCTGCATTATAGTTGAATTGATGGATAACAATACCAGGCTTATAAGTCGCCCACGGATCGATATCATCTGGGTTAGTGCTATACCTGACATAATCGCTCATCGCCAACATGCGAGGCATTTGTTCAGATTGCGCTAAATTACGATAAAACTCATCCACTTCTTCGAACGAATCTGCTGTTTCGAAGAGAACTATTTTCAATCCATTTTCTCCACCTACACGGTATTTGTTGCTATTTGGGTACAACGGGTAGGGGATCTGAGTCGCACCTTCGATAGCCACTGGCAAATTGCTAGGTGATGTGTCTGTTGTTGCGCCGTTCAGTTGTGTAACACTGACCACCGTATCCTTGCCATGTACGATGACAGGCTCGGTTTTCGTTGTCACGTTAACTGAGTCTGTGGCACTGTCTCCACCACAGGCTGCCAATAGCGCTGTGGTAGTTAAAGCCAAACCCAATGACAAGCTGCGTTTAATCGTCATGATAATCCTGAAAATTCAGTAAATTCCCTGCTACGTAAATTCAAGGACTTTATCTGTGTGCTCGAATATTTCTATTACTTATGTAAAGAAGATAGACCATAGAGCAGCGAATGTTTAATCAGGCTTCACATTAACCGTTAATCATTGTTTCCGGTAGAGGTAGCAAAACGTGGCCTTGGGAGAGCAGGACGTTTTTAATCAGGCGAGCTGTCTCTACAGCATGGGCATTGTCTCCATGCACACAAATACTGTGGAAGTCGGTGGATAGAGTGGCACCTGTTTCGGTAATCACTCCTCCGGCTTCTATCATGGCCAGCACTTGATTAATGCAACCCTCGGCTGTGTCTATCACTGCACCGGGTTTTCGTCGGGAAACGAGTGATCCGGTATCCGTGTACGCACGATCTGCGAAAACTTCCAGTGCTACGGTAAATGCTGCATCTTTAGCAGCATCTGCCAGCTTGGATAACACTGGTGCTAAAAATATCAGATCAGAATTATAAGATTTAACGGCGCTAACGATGACATCAGCCATTGTTCGGTCTTCACAGGCCATATTGTTTAACGCGCCGTGCGGCTTGACATGCGTCATGGGTAAACCTAGCATTTTGCCCATACCCTCTAGCGCCGCCAGTTGATATTGAATGATGGCGGTAAGTTCGTCGTTGGGAATGTGCATGGGTCTGCGACCAAACCCTTGCAAATCGGGAAATCCGGGATGAGCGCCGATACTGACATTGGCTGCATCTGCAAGATTGATGGTTTTTGCCATCACAGCTGGGTCTCCTGCATGAAACCCACAGGCTATATTTGCAGAATTAACGACGTTTAACAGATTTGCGTCGTCGCCCATAGGCCAAGGCCCAAAGGACTCACCCAAGTCGGCGTTGAGATTTAAAAGCATGTAGGCATTCTCTTATAAGACGTCGCCGTTAGTTACGCCGTCAATGAGGTTGTTGGACAAAAGTGTTTCAGTGGTTAAAGACAATTCCACAACGTGTTTCAAATTCTGCAGAGCGAAGTCTACGTCTATTTTTTGTTGTCGCGCCGAGTCTATGGCTTCATCAATTGATATTGCGCGAAACTGAAACACGCTGCCAGAGCGCTGTAATCCAAGTAACGGTAAATCTATCGACACAACAGTAGCAACTTTAGGATAGCCTCCCGCAGTATGGGCATCTCTTAATAGAACAATGGGTTGCCCAGTGCCCGGAACTTGAATCGAGCCAGGCACTATCGCATCTGAAACGATATCTTTTGATGCCGCATTTTTGTGTAATACCTCGGGCCCGGCAAGTCTGACCCCCATCCGATCTGCATCACTACCCAACATATAGTCGCTATTTAATAGCTTGTTAATACCTTCTTCGGAGAAGTGATCTTCTTGGGGTCCAAGTACAACGCGTAACTCACCGGATTTATAGGCATTCGTTAGAGGATTCGTGCATAAGCGTTCTGTACCAATAGGCGCGATGGCAACGGCAAGCGTATCGCCAGCCTTAAGTGCTGATCCGTTTATTCCGCCCAAACCAGCTTTTGTATAGGTTGCGCTACTGCCAAGTTGTTGCGCAACGTCGAGCCCTGTGATGGCGACTATTGCGTGTCTGAAATCGCCAGTACTTTTAAGTTTGATTGTGCTGTGCGGAGGAGCCGTATAACTTCGAAATGGACTTAACTTAACCGAATACGAGTCGGCCTCAATGGTCATGATAACGGCCAGATCTGCAGCCACTGCCAATCTTAGGCTCTCATCACCTGTGGTGAATTGCAAACCGCCTTCCCAACACTCGATGACACTATGTGTAAATTTATTTCCGACTAAAGCATTGCTGATTTTTTGCCATACTGGTGTCATGCATCCTGACCAAGGAATGCCCAAGTGTCTCAAATTGAAACGCCCGTCATCCTGTATGGTGCTCAGCAAGCCTGAACGCTCTATAGTGATGCTGTTCATGCTGATGAGCCACCTACCAGAAGTGTCGCTCTATCGAACACGCCGTGAGTTTTTTGCTCGGCTATCGCGTTAAATTCTTGCAGGTCTATCGCTCGGAATCGGACAATATCACCTGCTGTGAATATCGCCGGTGGGTTCATCTTGCCATCGAATAAGGGGACAGGACATTTACCCAGGATATGCCAACCGCCCGGGCTATCCCAGGGGTAGACAGCCGTTAGTTGCATAGCAATGGCAACACTGCCTGCTGGTACGCGAATCCTCGGTTCAGAGCGGCGCGGTAGGTGTAGTTCTGAGGGTGTATCACCCAAAAATGCAAATCCGGGAAGGAAGCCCAACATGTACACAGAAAATTCTGTTTGCTGATGCAGGTCAATGACTTGCTGCTCATTGAGCCCCGTCATTGTTGCCACGCTTTCAAGATCGAGTCCGGACTCGGAGCCGTAATGCACCGGTAGGTAGAGCGTTTTGCCAGCCGCCGTTTGATCGCTCAGCGTGTCTGAGTCAAGGGATCGTAAATCGGCGATCAATTGGTCTGGGTGAATAATGAACGGGTCAAATATCACTGCTAGTGAGCGAAAGGTGGGAACGCACTCGAGCACACCCTGAATTTCACCGCAGAGAATGGCAGCGCTGACTCTGGCGTTCATCGCGACAACACGATTGACAAGCTCTCTGTCTATGGTATGCCCGAACTCGAGAACCAGGCATTGGTCGCCCGCGTAGTGTGGCTCCCATGAGTTTAATTTAACTTCCATGGCTCGCAATTGGCTGTGGATGTTTTAAAGAATGAAGTGGTGGTTGGGGTCTTCTTTCAAGACTGCAGCCAGTGCAAGAAAATGTTTTTCAGCAAAGAAGGCAAGGTCACGCTGAATCTGAGCGGCTGTTAATTTGACCACTTCTTCAGGTATTTGTTTTATCGGTGCGCCGGTCTGAAGCGCGAAAACATGTTGACGACAGGCTCTTTCCAGGTAGTACAAGTCATCAAAGGCCAGCGCGATGGTGCTGCCATTTACCACAACACCATGATGTGCCAGGAACAGGATATCAACATCGCTGGAATCGGACGCAGAGTTTGCATTAGATTTAGCGGACTTCTTCGAGATTCGCTCTCCTTCCTCGGCGTTGTGAGCTAAGCCACCAAAGTTAGGTTCGTAGGCAATCCTTCCATAAAATCGCGTAGCTGTCTGATGGCTCATAGGAAGTTTGCCAGCATCTCCGTCGAGCATGGTGAGCGTTGTGGCATATGGCATATGTGTATGCAGCACAGCCTTATGGCGAGGGTTTGCTTTATGGGCAGCAAGGTGAATAAACAGAGCACTGTCTTCCACGGTGCCTTCACCGCTCACTTTATTGCCTTGAGCGTTAATTAGCAATAACAATTCGGGGCGCATTTGTGACCAATGAACACCATAAGGATTAATCAGGTAGAGCTCTTCTTCTCCGTCGAGTTGAACCGAGAAGTGATTGCAAATACCTTCATGGAGTCCGAATTTTTCGGCTAGTCGAAACGCTAGACTTAGCTGTTCTCGGTCGAAGCTTTCAGATGACACAGCATTGCTAGACACAGAGCTAGAAATTGTGTCGTTTAAGGGATGGGCAGTTGTCGGCATGTGCAGCTCGAATTTGCTTAGAGTACTGCCATGATACCGATGCTAGTAGCGAATGGCCGAAGTTTTCTACCTGGTTACTCGGTATTTGTGAGAGCCACCGAGCTAAAGTCGGTGGCTCTTTACAGATTAAAGCTCTAGATTAAGCAGTTGCTGCTTCTTTCTTGCTTTCTTTCTTGTCTTCAGCCTCGTCAGCACCAGCTGTCGTTGTCTCAATATCCGAGAGTAACTTGGAATCTACTTTAGGCGCCGCTTCACAGTCTTCTGTCTTGGCTTCCATTTCGTCAGACCAAGTACGGAGTTCGCGATAGGCCGCTAGTAGGCTAGCTGCTTGTTCCTTAAGCTCTGATAACGTTTCCAGCTCTTCTTTTTGCTGTTTGTTCTCTTTTTTGAGCTTTCGGTTGGCATCTTCCGCTTTAGTACGCGCGTTAGCTTCGTCAATTTTCTGTTTTCTAAGCGTCTTGAGCTTTTTCAGAATATTGTCTGGAGTGTCGGCCAGAGCGGTGTTAATCGCTTTTAGCTCGCGTTGCTTTTCATCAACCTGCCGTTTGGCTTTCTGAACAGCATCTGTGTTGTCCTTGCGGCCTATGATGAGTGCTTTCTCTGAAGCCTCCTTTTCAGCTAAGGCTGCATCTCGCTGAGCTTCAGCTTCAGTGCGAGACTTGATGATTTTCTTGACTTCCATCTGCATCGAACCGATTTCTTCGGCCGCGCGATTTCGAGACTCAACCATGTTGGCATCCGCATCAGCGGCACGCTTTATGGCTTGATCCAGAGCGGATCGTAGGTCGTCTGCAGAAAAATCTTCCTTTAATTTTAATGCGGAGGCTGCTTCGTTCATCAGCACTTGCTTGCTGATGGCCAAATCTTTCCAAATTCTTAGTTGCTGCTCGCTGTCGGCTTGACTCACTTAATAATCTCTTGGACGAATAGGGTGGATAACCAAGCTAAAATAAGCTTTGAATTATCGATTGTGTTTTGATGCTTTAGATTGCTGGATATTTGTTTAGTGAAAATTCACAAATCCATGATAGAACGGCTATCGGTGTTGCTGTTGTATTAACTGGTAGTAGCGCCAAGGCCTTTCTCCATTTCCACTTGCGTAAGCCAAGGTTTCTGAAAATTTCCCGACGGGTTCCTGCCCTTCACGACTGACAAGTATACTGCTTTTTGCCGTAGCAATCAGCTCTCATCACAGACACTGTCCAGAATGCGTGATCAATTACTGATATTTGGGCACTTTTTGAGAGATAACGCACGTTGGTTGGCCGGTGGTGTTCTTCTTACATTTTTCTCAAGTGTTGGTCAGACCTTCTTTATTGCAAGCTTTGCGGGTGCAATCCGAGCTGATTTTGGTTTGTCGCATGGAGGTTTCGGACTGATCTATATGGCCGCGACTCTGGGCAGTGCGTTGAGCCTGGTGCTTATCGGGCGAGTTCTGGACACTGTTGCCGTGTTTAAGGTCGCAACGGTACTGATTATCTTGCTCTCAGGCGCTTCGTTTCTTATGGCAACAGCCAAGACAGTGCCTGTTTTGTTGCTAACAATCTATCTGTTGCGGCTATTAGGACAAGGAATGATGACTCACACTGCGATGGTCGCCATGGGCAAATGGTTTGTTGTAGAGCGAGGTCGTGCTGTTTCTGTCACAACCACGGGACATCAGCTAGGCGAGGGCATTTTGCCCATTGCCCTTGTGGCTCTATTAGCAATTACTGAATGGCGTGCTGCCTGGCAACTGGCCTCTATCGTATTGCTCATAATTGCCTTGCCATTAAGTTACTGGTGCCTTTCAACGCCAAGAAGTCCATCGACAAAAGATTTGCAGGTCTCTGAAAGTGGACGTCAATGGACCCGGTCAGAAACGCTCAGGGATTTGCCGTTCTGGGCAGTATGCACAGGCGTGCTTGCACCGTCCTTCATCGGCACCTCTGTATTCTTTCATCAAGTTCATCTAAGCGAAATAAAGGACTGGTCATCAGAGGTCATTGCAGGTTCATTCATCGTCATGGCAATCACGTCGGTTATTGTCGGATTGATCACCGGACAATTAGTTGATCGTTTCACCGCGCGTAAATTACTGCCATTTTTTCTGTTCCCGCTGACAATAGGATGTGCGTTGCTCTCTGTTGCTAGTGATCCTTGGACCATGGCTGTGTTCATGTTTCTATTGGGAAGTTCATACGGTGTGTCAGGTGCTGTTTTTGGTGCAATTTGGCCTGAAGTCTATGGCACGCGACATCTGGGCGCTATCCGATCAGTGGTGTCTGCCGCCATGGTTTTCGCCTCAGCGCTGGGGCCCGGAGCGACGGGGTGGTTGATCGATCGGGGCATTGGTTTTGAATGGCAACTGTTAGTCATGGCTGTTTACTGCCTTGCAACTATGCTGGTGCTGTTTCGTGTCGCAAAAACACTCGATAATCGGCTGCTGACCACTTGACTACTGATTTTCCCCTTACAGTTTTCCGATTAAAAAAAAGCCCGGAATTAACCGGGCTTTTTTTAATTGTGCCACTTGCCTTCAGAGACTACTGACCTCGGTAGACTCTCACGTAGTCTATTTCTAGTGCAGGGTTACCGAAGTTATCCAGATCATTTTGTGTTGGAAAATGCTCGTTGGAAGATCGACCCAAGCCACCTGCATTAGCAGGGAAGTTGGTCCAGTTGCCGCCCATTGCCAGATTCAGCTTTACATACAGCTCTTCGTGGTTGAGTTCGTTGTCCTCAATTACACTCACTTGTTGATCATCGATATACCATGTAACGCGGCCGGGTTCCCATTTGACAGCATAAACATGATAATCCTGACTATAGTCGATTCCGGTATATATCTGACCACTAGGGCGTGGCTTTAGAAAATTGGCGTCTCCGTAATACGATGAGCTGACGTTCTTGAAGTAGTGGGCAGAATTATAGATATACCACGGAGCGTGTCCCAAGTTTTCCATAATGTCGATCTCGGTACGCTGAGTCCCTTCCCATGCGCGATTGTTATGAAACAACCAAAACGCTGGAAATGTACCGTCATGACTTGGAATCTTGATTCGTGCTTCAAAGTAGCCGTATTTCTGGCTGAACTTGTTATGCGTCGCTATAGCTCCAGAGAGAAAAGTCTGTTGAGACGACATTTCACTCAGTGACCCGTAGGTGCGCTCGTTGTTATTGGTTTTTAGAGGATTCTTGGCGGCACGTATTGCTAGCCTTGTTCCGTCGAACTGAAACGGATTGTATTGCGGAACAATATTGTCTTTGTGTTCCTGATCGTCGCTGAAAATATTCACATAAAACTGATCTTCGCCGTTGATGATGCGATATTCGTAACGCTCGCCGTTGAATTCACCGTCCCAGCGCACCTGGGTATGCCAGCGGTAAGGGTTTAGAGCGTTGCCGTTGAATTCATCGCTGAAGACGAGCTCAAAACCGGACTTCTGGTAGATCTCCGAGTATCCATAGGATGCCGGATCGATCATGCTCTCGACACTGGTTGCGTTTGAATCACCAGACGGTGGTGGTGCAGCCGTAGCCGTACTTGTGCTGCTCGATGTGCCATTACCAGTCACGATGATCTTCGCGGTAACAGACTGCACAGTACGTCCACCGCTCGAGTTGACGGCCTTGACGGTCATGGAGTGCTCACCAGTCCAGAGATTGTCACTGGTGTACTGAGTGTCTGCAGTCGTGCCAACAAAATTGCCGTCAACAGTGACGTCGTAATTCTCAGCGCCTGAAACGCTATCCCATTCCCACTTAACTGAGCGGTTGCTCTGTTCAGTGCCGCGGGGGTTCTGCGGGACTTGAAAACCACTGGATGAGCTGAAAATTACTGGAGGTGGTGCGGCTGAGCTGGTATTCGAACGTCCCTGGCTTGCTACATAACTGCGATTGACAGAGCCAGAGTTGTATTGCGAGGCAACGTTGATCTTGATGGTGCTTGAACTTGAGGAGTAGATTCCGTCTCCGTCGACAGCTCGGGTGGTCATGGAATGCTCACCCATCCATAAATTATCGCTGTAAAATTTACGATCTCTAGTCAGTCCGCGATTGATACCGTCGACTGTAACTTCGTAGTTGATAGCTCCGGGAACACGATTCCATTCCCATTTGACCAATGATTGACCAATTTCTGTTCCACGAGGATCGGATGGGACATCAATCGCCTGTGCCGTTGTAGAAAACAGACTGATGACAGTCAAGAGCAGGTAGCTCCTGACCAATTTGTTTTTGCTTATCATATATTCAGCTCTAAGGTCCTTACAGGTCTGAAAGCGAGTGTGTGGAGGCGCATACTCTGGCCATCCACGTCTCGCCTTACGGACCGGATTACGTTCATAGTTTGCTCAGCACGCGCAAAAACCTTCTCAGGCACGCCGGACTAACGGTGAAATGAATCAAACTTGGTGAGCCAAAAACGGCTCATGGAAAGACGCAGGAATCTTGCGCCTAGACTTCAGGGGGGGATACTAAAGTAAAATCCTGCGACATCTGATCAGATTGCCGGCTGAATTGATGAAGATATGGACATGATTAGGGATTGGAAAGGGTTACATGTGAAATTGTGTCAAAACCGAAAGGGTTATTTCTTGCGAAGCTTACGGTTGCTGGAGTTGCCTTAGTCTTTGCTACAGACAACCATCCGATTACGCACTTTCCGTTTTAGTTGCTGTCCAACGTCTGCATAGCGCACTTCGTGTTTGAATTTTCAGTTGCCGCGATCAGGGCGATCTTGGTAACTCAAATAAGGTCGTTGGTCGCCATATAAATGTACACAGTGACAGTCACGACAGAAAACAACGTAGAAACCACCACAGCACTGGATGCACGCTCTTCCCAAACTTGATATTGCTGGGCAATTATAAATACATTAGTCGCTGAAGGTAGCGCCGCAAGCAGTACCGCTGAGTGAACCCATACGGTGTCGACTCCCGGTATCCGACTTACCAGTACATAAATGAGTAAAGGATGCACAAGTAATTTTATCGGAACAAGATAAGACAATTCCACGGGTATGCGTTTTAAAGGGCGCAGTGCTGACGTTACACCCAATGCAAACAATGCACATGGTGCGGCTGCAGTGGTTAAAGTCATTAGCAATTGATCTATTGCGTTGGGTAGCTGAACTTGGTGCCATGCGGCCAACATGCCCGCAATACTTGCCAGGATAAACGGGTGAGTAAAGATCTTAACAATGATATTCCACACAACTATTCTCAGTCTCGTTGGCGACTTGCTACCAATGGCCATTAAGGCTGGCGCTAGTGTGAAGTGCATGGTGTTGTCCAGGCATATAATTAGGGCAACAGGTACTCCAGCTTGCGGTCCAAATGCGGCAATTGCCAGCGGTGGGCCCAGGTAGCCGATGTTGCCGTAAGCGCCGGTAAATCCTTGAATAGTGGCGGTAGGGGTATCAGCTTTTCGAAACGCTTTGGCGATAAAGAAACACAGGGTGAAAATTAAAAAAGTACCGAGAGTCGTGTTCAGTAAAAATGTAGTGTTTGCAAATTCCGAGACTGGAGTTTTACTAAGGAGTGTAAAGAACAGTGCTGGTAGGGCGATGTAGACGATAAAGAAATTCAGCCATGCGAGACCTTCCACAGGAATTCGTTTTATCTTGCCTGCGATGAAGCCCAATAAAATGAGACCGAATAATGGAATGACAAGTCCCGCAACCTGAAACATGATGAGTTAGCTGATGTTGGTTTATACAATTTTGCCGGGGTTTAAAATTCCCTTTGGATCTAGCGTTTTTTTCAACGTTTTCATGAGTGCAATTTCTTCAGCTGTTCTCGAGTAGGACAAATAAGCTTTCTTCCTAAGCCCGATTCCATGTTCAGCAGAGATTGACCCACCCAACGCTTTCAGGGGGCCATAAACTATTTCGTTGCTTTGCGATTGCCATACCAGTCTGGTTGCATTATCAAGGGGCTGTTCGGGAGTGGGCGCAACCAGGACATGCAGGTTGCCATCTGCAAGGTGACCGTAAACGTAAACAATAACCCCAGGCCATAGCTGCTCAAGAGTAGAAATAGTCTGATCAACATAACGACTCATATCGGCTATTGGCAGGCTGATATCGTAAACAAACACGGGGTCGTGTCGAAGTGCGATATCGATATGTTCGCGGATATGCCAAATAGTGGCTCGTTCCCTCGCAGATTGAGCTATGACGGCATCCTGAATCAATCCGTTGTTCATGGATCGTTCCAATGCTGTCTGAAATTGTTGTTTGGCGTTTTCACTATCGGTGCTTCGCGTTTCTACGATAGCGTAAACCGGATAACTTGCAGGCAAAGGTGCGGAGCTTGTGCCTTCTACTGCTGCATTGGTATTCAATTGATAAAACGGCTGCCATATTACTTCGAATGCATCTAGAGTGCTGTTTAGAGCAGCGCCTAGTTCACTTAGGAGTTGTGTAACCTGCTCGAACGAGGCAAACGCCAGTAGAGCGGTATTTACATGTGGTGTTGCCGGGCGAAGGCGTAATACGGCACGAGTGATAACGCCAAGGGTTCCTTCACTGCCAATGAACAGATGTTTCAAGTCATAGCCGGCGTTGTTCTTCATCATATGGTTCATAGAAGACAAAATCGTGCCGTCCGCCATAACTACTTCAAGGCCGAGCACTTGTTCGCGGGTCATGCCGTATCGCAATACAGAGAGCCCACCCGCGTTGGTGGAAATGTTACCACCGATGGTGCAGGAACCTCGGGCTCCGAGATCTAGGCCAAATTGCAGGTTGACAGCGGCAGCTGCCGCTTGAACATTTTGCAGAATTGCACCGCCCTGAACATCCATGGTTCGACCTTTGTCGTCAATGGATTCAATGGCATTTTGTCTCTCTAGTGAGAGCACAATATCGGATGAAGTGGACAGATTGCCATCCACTAAGCCGGTCACGCCTCCGTGAGTAACAACCACTTGCGACGCTGCATGGCACAGTTTTAACACGGCGGAAGTCTCGAAAGTGTTCGCAGGCCTGACAATCGCCTTGGCCGTCAGTGGCGTGCTATCCCAAAAATGGGTAGCACGCTCACTGACTTGGTCTCCTGTTAACACATGCGCCGAACCAACGACGTTAACCAGTTCGCTTAGTAGGTTTGCTAACAAGGCTTGTGAAGAATCGGAACTCACGTGAATGCTTGTAATCCGGTTTGGC
>JBLHWG010000147.1:0-11918 GCA_047629055.1 Halioglobus sp. | reverse complement strand
GGAGTATTCGAGCTGATCTCGGCCACTCTGGCTGATCAGCATGACTTTCCCACTTTATATATGAGCGGTAACGGCACTGTGGCATCAGCACTGGGTCTACCCGATGTGGGTCTAGCGACGTACACGGAAATGCTCAATCGAATTGAAGCCATTACTAGTCGCATCTCGACACCACTGATCGCTGATGGTGATACTGGCTACGGAGGCTTACTCAACGTTGATCGAACGGTCAGAGGCTATGAGCGGGCAGGAGCTGCCGGTATTCAGATAGAAGACCAGCAAGCACCTAAAAAGTGTGGCTTTGCAGCGATCACTGAAGTTATTCCCCTACCGGCAATGGTGGATAAAATAAAAGTCGCCTTGGATGCTCGTGTTAGTGAAGATTTTATGATCGTTGCACGTACGGATGCCCGCCGAGGCTACGGTTTAAACGAAGCGCTCGATCGTGCGTTGGCTTTTGAGGATGCAGGCGCGGACATTATTTTTATAGAAGCACCAGAATCAACTGAAGAGATGGAAATCATTTGCAAACAGGTACAGAAGCCTAAGCTGTTGAACATGGTAGATGGTCGCTCAACGCCAGTATTGCCAAAAGCCCAAATAGAAGATTTGGGCTACAACATTGCCATATTTCCCTGTACCGGTTTTCTGGCTGCGACAGAAGCTATGCGACGCAGCTATGCAACCATTGCCGAAGAGGGGTCCAGCCTCAATGTGGAAGCTCAATTGTGTCCATTCGACGAATTCGTACAGATTATGGGATTTGATCGAGCCCGCGAATTTGATGAACGCTGGAAAGACAAATCAAAATATTAGTCTGGATTTCATGATTAGTTCAGGCTAAGACTTTTCAGTTTAAGCGAGCTTTTAGTACCGCATAAGTTTGCGCTTAGTGCAGCTTTTAGTCTGCGCTTAATGCTCTAGTAGCAACGAGCCCCAGCCATCAATCTTGTCTTCGATACCGTTCTGCCTTAGAGCCCACCAGTAGGTCGCGGTATTGATGGCGATGACGGGTTTGTCCAGCCAGAATTCGGCAATGCCAGCCAATCTTGCCATGGCCAGATTGGTGCCAACCTGAACGATGGCTTCGACACTCGGGTCGTTGAGTTCGATAAGCGTATCGCGAAGAACCTGCTCTGATTCATGGGCTATCAGCATCGGGCTCTTGCATTTAAGGCCAATCAGATTAACCACTTCAAATCCGCAATCGGTAAAAAACTTGATAACGTTCTGATCACCCACGGGCATATAGGGTGTGACGACTGCAATGCGTTTAATATCACCATACTTGCGTAGTGCCGCTTGACACGCATCTGAACCCATAGCGACCTTTCGGCCCGCACGCTCTTCAACGCGACGTTCCAATTCAACGCTTCCCTCCAAGCCATCCCAGAAGGTTTCAGCCGACATCCCCATAACAATGTAGTCTGGGTCGCACGTGATTAGGCGATCGACGCTGTTCATGAGTTCTGCACGAATGTCATCCATCAGTTTGTTGAAATCTTCATCACTATTGATGGGATTGTCTGGAATGTGTATTCGATCAAAATGATTGGTGATGCCGCGTGGCCGCATACCTTCAAATTCAGGCTGAACTGAGGTATTCGTTGAAGGCGCTAACACGCCAAACTTCATTCGATAACCTAGTGAATCTGTCATGTTGTTGTTCCTGCGTTAGTAAATCGAAAGGTTAAGCGACTGATTCTAAATCCCGCAATGACTGGATCATGGATGATCGCAATACGTAATCGCGGTGTTTTTTAGGATCTTCCACGATACGCTTCAGGTCATCGTAATACACCTGGCGCTTAGCTTGATCTGTCTCGTTTAGAATTTGTCGGTTTCGTAGGGACTGAGCCTGAACCGTTTCGATGGCCACTTTCCGGCGCTGACGGGTATAGCGTTGCATGCTACCAATGCCAATAGAGGGGTCTTTCCACAGAGCTGTTAGTTTTTCGCACAGGTTCATGGAGTCGTGAATACTGCCATTCATGCCCATGCCACCGAGTGGGTTGTTGATATGAGCAGCATCGCCCGCTAGGAATACACGACCCTGTACATAATCAGCAGCAACGCGCTCGTGTACGCGATAAGCGGTGCAGTGTTCAATTACGTAGGGCACCTCACGGGGTGCAACGGAATTCAACCGCTTCTGCACATTTTCCGGACGGGTAATTTCGTCATCACTCTGGTTTTGAGTAGGCACCAGCACCCGCCACAGTTTGCGTGTGCGCAGCAGTACGACCCATTCTTCCGGGTCTGACAAATACGCGACATCGGCAAGATCGGGGAAAATCTCCCGGAAATCAAAAGGCGTGGATAGAGTGAGATATTTTTCCGGAATCGTCATGCCCTCGAAGTCAATACCGAGTGACTTTCGTACTGCGCTACTGGCACCATCAGAACCGATAAGATAACGCCCTTGCAGGACCTGTTCATAACCGTCTTTATCAGCAACAGTGAGTGAAACGCTATTCGCATTTTGTTCCACGCTGACACTGTGAACGCCGTAATGGACATCAACATGTGGAAAAGATTTTAGTTGTTCACGCAAAAATTGATTAAGTCGCCATTGTTCGCACTGCACCCGATAGGGATAGGGTGTGATATCAGACAGTAGCCCCAGATCAAACGTCGCAACAGGGCCTTGCTTCCTATCGCGGAATTGCCACAGCGGGCAAATAAGTCCAGCCTCAATGCAGTGCTGTGCCGCACCGAATCTGTCTAGCATCTCCAATGTGGGTGGATGAAAAGTGGAGGCTCGCAAATCCTTTTGAAGTTCTTCGCTCGCTTCGATTAACGTAACCGGAATGCCTTCTCCGGCAAGGTATCGAGCAGCTACAACACCCGTTGGGCCGGCACCTGCAATCAGAACTCGATCTATATTGTTGTTTTCCATACCATCCTGGGATTTTATTGACCGTCAGTCGTTAAATTTAGGTTGTGTGTTACTGAGTTTTCACTGAGTGAAATTTCACCGGCAGCGTTGTTACAAAATTCTTGCCGTTCACCCGGTAGTGTCCCTCGCAGCGTTTGCTGCAGCGACCGGGCCGGTGTCGAGGGACCAATTTTTAGCGATATAACGCTCAGCATTATGATTATTTGAGTCGTCGGCGCATAGCCACAATACGGGTGCACGCATCAGGCGTGGTGATAGCAGCTGGCCATCAGCACCGCGTTTGTTCGCCATGTCTGGTAGCAATGCTGTGTCAGTTGCGCCACCTGGCAAGAACACGTTAACAGTCACACCCGTTCCAGCAAGGTCAGCTGCCCACACGCTGCTGGCGGCCTCTAGTGCCGCTTTTGATGGGCCATACGGTGAGTATCCTGTGCGCCTCATGGTTTGCAGGCTGGTTGAAATATTTATGATTTTTCCAGCCCCTTGCTTAACAAGGTATGGCGTGACAGCCCGTGCCATATTAAAGGGTCCGTTGATATTGCATTCGATGATGGTCTTCCAATGTTCGGGCGGAGTTTCCCAGAATAAACAGGGTTTCGTTGTGAATGTTTCGCTAACCAGGCGCATACCGCGACCGGCATTGTTAACAAGGCAATGTACCGATCCGAAGGCCTTGAGAGTGGCTGCGACAACTTTCTCGCAGTCGGCATAATTCGCAGCATCTGCCAGCATGGTTTCAATACGGCCTGCAGACCCGGCTTCTTGCTTGAGGGATGCCAGTTCATCGGCACTGTGTGCAGCTGTTGCCATGACATACGCGCCAGCTTCAGCCAAGGCTAGGGCCATTTCTTTGCCCAGACCACGGCCGGCGCCTGTGATAATGACCGAACGAGCTTTCAATGATGGATACTTTTGCATTGATATATTTACATTGTTTGTTTGAACAGTGTGCCACCCGATTGTACATAACCGTCAATCCCACACAGTTGTAGGGCATACCAGAATGTCGCTGTATTACTACTAACTACTGGCTTGCCTAGTTCTTTTTCAAGCAGGTTGATCACTGACAAGGTTGATAAGTCGGTGCAAGTCAGTAGCACGGCATCGGCGTCTTCACTATCAACTCGCCTGGCCAAATCGGAAATTTCACCGGGCGTTATACGGCAGATATTGCGAAAATCCGTAACACCGCTAGAACCGAAACCCAAACCTTCCATAGAAACGACATCGAAACCATTTTCACTCAAAAAAAGCCTTTCATGATTATTCATTGCATCGAAGTAGGGTGTGGCAACGGCTATACGTTTGGCGTTTAGTGCTTGCAGTGCCTTAACGATGGATTGTGCTGTAGTCAGTGCTTTGCAGCCTGTTTTTTCAGTAATGAAGTGCGCCAACGAATCAACGGGAGATACCATCGATCCCGCGGTACAACCGTAGGCAACCACGTCTACCTCAGCCTGATTCAAGTCGGCTGAAAATTTCTCGATGTCTGTATGTAAAGCACTGATACCGGCTTCACTTTTGGTATCAGCGTGTAACGGCATGCGCGCCGAATGAATCGACACATCCTTCGGTGCCATGCTGTGCCATTCGGCTTCGTTAGCAGTATTCGTGGGTGGCACGATAAGGCCGATACGTGCACGAGATCCGTAGACCATGGGCCTATGCATTAGCGAATCGGCCATCAAAAGATCTCCTGATCGTTTGTCGCTTGTGTCGACGTTTTGGTTTGCGCTGTACTGAACTGGTGCCGCACCAGAAGAAGCGATGCCACAAATAATACTACGTTCTGCAACCACGACCAGTTTTCAGGTAATGGGACTAAGCACGATATAGCTATTCGAAGTACAACACAAACATGTGCGCTTGAATAGGCTCAAGACCCAGGTTGGTCAAAAGCGGTGCAGAGAGAGTTGCCAACAGTAGATAAACACTGGCAGTGGATAACCCCATACCTAGGAGAATACAAACAGCCGGGACAAAATGCCGATGATCATAATTGAGTCAATTCTATAAGGGTAAAACATAATAAGCGTAAGTCCAATATCTCAGAATAGAAGATTTCGTACAAGTGCGACGTTTGGCTGAGTTGTTCTGCGCTTCGCCAGGGCATTTTCCAAAGCAGTAGTGCCTATATGCACAGCGTTTCCCGTGTTAGATTAGACTCGATAGTTAAAGCCACATTACTTAAGAGTAGGGAATATGCGTAAATTCCATCAGATTGATCTTTCAACGAGAAAGGTATCAACCGAGGAACTTCATGGCGAGGATATTTGCCGTGGTGGACGATATTATGTGGCTAAAGCGCTAAATGACTTAGGCGCGGCTAAGGTCGATCCTCTTTCGTCCGAAAATCCACTCATTTTTTCTACTGGCCCGTTTGCCGGTACAAATTTTTCAAATGCAAACCGCGTAAGTGTTGGCTGCAAGAGCCCACTCACAGGCGGAATTAAGGAAGCCAATGGTGGCGGCACCCTGGCATTTGCATTAGGGCAAATAAAAGTCGCTGGATTTAATCTCGTCAATGCCAGCGACGATTGGGTGATGATTCATTTGAAAAAAGATGGCGACATAGAGTTTCACAGTGCAGAGGACTATCTAGGCGAGGGGAATTTTGCGACAGCTGCTCGATTGCACGGACGCTTTGGTAAAAAAGTCAGTTTGGTGCTGTGTGGGCCGGTGGGTGAATACCAAGGACTGCTAGCCGGTATCGCCATCAGTGATGTGGATTTGCGACCAAGTCGTTTAGCGGCACGTGGTGGCGTTGGGGCTGTAATGGGTTTTAAAAAAGTAAAAGCGATCATTGTAGATTTGGACCGTATGCCACCTCTGCACGATCGTAAGGGAGTGATGGGGGCTGTTAAACAATACCGTAAATTACTCGATGCTTCACCTGCCATAAAAACCTTTCAGGACGTTGGTACTGCCATGATGGCAGATTATGCAAATCACGTAGGCGGTATTCCAGTTAGGAATTTCACAGCAGGAACGGCTATAGATACTGAGAAAGAACGTTTCAAGCTAGGCGGTGAGTTTTTACGTGAGCAGAATCTTGAACGTGGTGGTGAACAAACGCATGCCTGCATGCCAGGTTGCATTATCCAGTGCAGCAATGTCTATGCAGACAAGGATGGCAACGAAGTAGTCTCTCCCGTGGAGTACGAAACTATAGGGCTACTCGGCACTAACTGCGGTTTAACCGAACCCGATGATCTGGCTGCCTTAAATTACCAGGCCAATGACTTAGGTATAGATACAATTGAAGTAGGCGGCACCATCGGTGTACTCATGGAAGCAGGCCGTGCAGAATTTGGCGATGTCGCATTCATGCACAAGGTAATGGATGAACTGCGTGGTGCAACCGAAGAAGGTAAGTTCTTCGCACAAGGTACCGGCCATGTTGGCAGAGCTTTGGGTGTTACCCGTGTGCCGGTTATTAAAAATCAAACTATCAGTGCTTACGATCCTCGCGTTATTGAGGTGACCGGTATAACGATGATGATCACGGCTCAAGGCGCAGACCACACAGCGGGTAATTTGCCACACTACGAAACCGTGGGTAAAACGGCGGCAGATTTGGTTCCAATCAGTCTCGATTTTCAAGCGCAGTGCGCTGCTGCCGATGCGTTTGGGCTATGCAATTTTGGTCGAACCGTAACAAACGAACATCAAGACTTCATCCTTAAGGCGATGACCGATGCACACGATGTTGAGCTGCCTGAAGATTACTTTGTGCAGGTGGGTCGGGAAACGCTGCGGTTGGAAAACCAATTTAACGAAGACGCTGGTTTCGGTGATAAGGACAATGCACTGCCGCAGTTTTTCTACGATGAAAAGTTACCACCACGAAATCTCGCTGCTCGATTCAGTCTGGAGGATATTAACGAAGCAAGTAGGGCTTGGTGGAGTTAGCAAGTATTTTCATGTACTCAGAACTCAAACTCGGAGAAAAAATACCAGTGATAGCGATCGAATATAAATATCATACTCTCAACGGTCTGCTTTACTGAAAATCACTGGTTTGTCAAAAGCTGAATAATTAGCTAGTTATCTGTCACGTTACGGCAAATTCCGATAGAGTGAAGAACTGAAAATCGTATAGGGTTGGGATTCATATTTGACGGATCTGCCTACAAAGGTGAATAGTTCTTTGCGATTCTGTTCACCTTTATCGCAAAAGCTGAACGGCTTCAAGGAAATCATGATAGGACAAACGCCTCCTGGAAGCTGTGAAATCGTGATGGAATTATTTCGAACTCAGCAGGCGATTTCGATTTATCCAAAGCTGAACTCAAGAAAGATTTCAAATGCCCCATTTCTTAGTATTGGTCGCAGCGAGCTACGTGATTTTTGTCTTGGTCAGCGAAACGATAATCCCGTTCCATATCAGCCGCATCCGCGGAGGAATTCATCCGACAATAAGACACCGGAGAGTAGAAGATGGTTTCGAGCGCTAAAGCTTCGGCGCGACGGACTCACATTTTAAAAAATGGGTGATCATTTTGGCGTAACTGTCGAGCGTGCGCGACAGATTAGAGCAAAGGCGAACACCTACTCAACCAGACGCCTCACGCTGATTGCCACGAAGTGAAAGAACTCCATTGGAGTGATCTGCTAAAAACGCTGCCCATGATAGATGGCAAGTACAATCAACTTTCCGTAGGTTCTGACGGTAGTTAGCGCCTACATTCTTGCGATGAAGCCACGTCGGTACCAGATACTGATTATTACGGGGATGATTTTAAATCACTCTATAAAAGGATCAGAATTTCCAAAGATTAGAAAATACGCCGTGCCGAATTAAAGAGTCTTCGTTTTGGCAGGTCTATCCACACGTAAAATGACACGGTGTCCGTTGAGTTAAGGAGGATTCCATATAATTGTCATTTAACGTTGTTAGACGTTTTTACCGTGAAAGACTGCTAATTAAGCGCAACTTGAACTTGCTCCATCCCACCGATGATAAGAGAGTGGATCCTGGTACAGATCAGCGTACTTTCGTTTTGTAGTCATCCACAACTCAAACCAAGTGTTGTAGTCATGAAGTTCAGAGTGTGGAGCGTTGCGACTTCGCGCAACGAATTCTGGAAACTGGGGTCGCCCAGTAGGGTCACCTGTCGCGTTGTATCGAAGATCGAAGCTCCAGCGAATTGAGCGGCTGTGATTTTCTCGGGAGCCATGAACGGTTAACGGATGAAATATAATGGCGTCACCGGCTTCCACTGGTAATGGTGTAGCTTCATTAAGTGCTATTTTGTTGTGCGGTATACCGAGCTGAGCTGCAGGGCAGTGAGTTTGCATGTCCTTCTTATGAGAACGAGGTATAACCTGTAAACAGCCATTCGTTAGCGTGGCATCAGTTACGGCGATCCAGACGGTAACCATGCGCGTGTTGTCCGCCTCCTCGCGTGCAACAGCGCGGTCCTGATGCCAATCGGTTCCGACAATATGAGCTCGACTTTCACCCACTGCCACATCACTTAGCGGTGGTTTTATCCGAACGTGTTGAATGGGATTGCTGGTGATTTCCGGTCCAATGAGACTTTCGATAATATCCAGCGTTCGCTCATTTCGAATCATACGAAATACATTCTCGCCGAGATGAATAGGCGTGTTGTCCGGAAATTCAGAAATAGGCCAGGAAATGTCTAACGGCTGAAAATAGTCAAGCCCGGCATCTATAACAGCTTGCAACTGAGCGTCGAAGTTCATGTCCAGGACATCCGTAGCCAGCTTCCCTGTTGAGCTCCACGCTACGCACAGAGATCTTAGCTTTTCTGTGTATTCGTTTTTGATGTCATCGAGCAGACCCGAGTCAAGAAGATTAGGAACCACCAGATAGCCTTGTTCTTCAAAGTGTTCGATTTGAGATTGATCCAGCATGTAAACGGCCTCAGGTTAGATTGCGCAGCTGTTATATTGAGTCAATGTTAGAAAAATGTTGATGTGTCAAAGATCGCCTCACTCTACTCAGCACAAGACTTCAAATAAGCCAACAGCTCGGAAACTCCTGGCACGCTGCGACTAGAGTCTGAACATCTCATGAAATAACACCAGTCTTCGTCAATAGTGATATCTGAAATTTGAACCAACAAGCTTTCCTGCAAATCAGTTTTTAGGAAGGCAGTCCTACATAATGCAACCCCGCAGCTTGCTCGAGCTGCAGACCTGAGCATGGCAGAACCTTCCACTAGCATGCCAGATTTAATGGCGTCCGCACTGCGATCCAGGCCTGCGCGTTCCAGCCATAGTGACCACATACGCAAGTCTTCGTCATAGACGAGTGGCCCTTTTGAGAGTAATCGCTCGGTATCTGCGTCGAATTTATCCAGCAAAACTTGCGAACAGACTGGAACCGCTGCTCCCAAGAAAAGTACGATATCATTGGGCAATAGTTTTGATTGTTGTGCGAAGCGAATCTCTATATCCGGCATGGGGCTGATTGGATGATCGGTTTGCGACAAGCTGATATGCAAATTAGTTTCTGGATGGATTTCACTGAAACGATGTAAGTGCGGCATCAGCCATTCTGATGCGACCAACGGCAAGCTTGCCAGCGTAATACTACGAAGCCCTCGAAGCGGTAGCCGGTCCATTTCATGCCTTATCGAGTCGAACGCTTCGTGGGCCACCCCAGCCAGGCTTTTACCGGCTGCACTCAACATAGTTGTGCGACCATGACGAACAAACAGTGGATGCGTGGTCCAGTTCTCCAGTATCTTTATTTGGTGACTGATAGCTGAATGAGAGACATTCAGTTTTCTCGCGGCACCCATGACGGTGCCGGTTTCGTGTAGCGCTTCGAGTACACGCAATGCCTTGAGCGGCGGTAGGCGGGATTGATCGGGCATAGCATCATATGTTAGTTATTTAGACTAAGTATAAGAAAATTTCGCTTTTATAGTTAATAAATTGTGTGCATTGTGGACAGTCTAACTGTTTAGTGGGAAACATATGGAGGACGTTCTGAGACTGTGTCTGGCGCAAATGACGTCTACTAATCACCACGCAGGCAACATCGACTTTCTTGAGAAAGCCGTGCAGTACGCCACCTCGCAAGGCTGCGATTTACTAGCACTTCCAGAAGCTGCTGGCATGATGAACAAGGACAAGGATCATGCGCGTAAACAGATAACCGACGAACAATCAGACCCTTACATCAGTGCCTGCAGGAAATTAGCCGCAGAACATGAAATCTGGATTCAAACCGGATCCACGCCTATTGGTCATCATGACGGACGATTTCTGAACCACGCAAATTTGATCGACCCTCAGGGTGAGATCAAAGCGCGCTACGACAAAATTCACTTGTTTGATGTATTTCTGGAAGGTCGTCCGGCAACAGGCGAATCCAATCGCTATTCACCCGGAACTGAGGCTGTGGCAGTCAGCACTCCTTGGGGTCCATGGGGCATGTCTATTTGTTACGACCTCCGTTTTCCAAATCTCTACCGAGAGTACGCAAAGTTGGGCGCCACGATTCTTTTTATTCCATCGGCATTTACCGTTCCTACAGGTGACGCGCATTGGGAAGTATTGCTCAGAGCACGCGCGATTGAAACAGGTTGTTTTGTGGTCGCTGCTGCCCAGGTAGGATCACACGATGACGGCAGACAAACCTGGGGGCATTCAGTGGTGATTGATCCTTGGGGTACTGTGTTGCTCGACATGGGCGGGGCAGAGCCGGGACTGGCTGTGGTTGATTTTGATATTGGGCAGGTAGAGCGCGTCCGTGCGCAAATACCGTCATTAATGAATGAACGTAGTTACCGAATGAATTTTGAAACGTCTTGATCAAATAAATTGGCTCTTAAAGAGGAAAAGGACTGACTATGAAAACCTTTTGTAAAACTTTATTGCTGGCAACAGCGGTGTTGGCAGTTTCGATACTGCCTGCACAGGCTCAGGTTCGGCCAGAATTGACCATTGCGGTTGATAACCTTTGGGTAACGATGGACCCAGTCATTGGCATATCGACGTCGGGCGCACGGGTGCATCACAACTTGTTTGATACCTTGATTCGGCGGAACCGCTGGGAGGATGCAGACGGCACTACATTGGTGCCTTGGTTGGCCACAAAATGGGAACGAACCGCTCCAACGGTTTGGGAATTCACATTGCGTGAAGGCGTAAAATTCCACGACGGCCATGTCATGGACGCCGAAGACGTTGCGTTTTCCATTTCTGAAAAACGCCTTTGGGGAGATAAGCCTGAAGCGCCTCGCGGTAAACGTTATGCGGCGGGCATAGTTCGGGTTGATGCAACCGGCCCCCTCACTGTAGAAGTGGAGACGGCGTATCCTGATCCCAGCTTCGCCTATCGCATGGTGACACCACTCGGTTTTGTTTTACCGAAACACTACTACGAAAGTGTTGGGACTGATGAATTCGGTCAAAAACCGATGGGTACAGGACCTTACAAGCTCGTCTCATTTGACTCATCAACGGAGTTAGTTGCAGAAGCTCATGATGATTACTGGAATGGTCCGGCTCCAGCAAAGCGTCTGAACTTTATCATCGTGCCTGAATATTCCACACGTTTCGCAGGTCTGGCTGCTGGCAAGTTTGATGTGATTGTGAGCATTCCGGCCGATCAAATTGAATCGGTTAAAGGCACAGCCGGTGTTCAGGTGATGGAGAAATCTATCGAAAACTATCCGATGTTTGCGTTTAACACTCTGGATACCGAAGAAACTCCAAACAATCCGTTGAAAGATGCGAACTTACGTAAAGCAATGGTTACAGCGATTGATCGTGAGGGCATCGTTAAGGCATTGTGGGGCGATGCGACTTATGTACCAGCACCGTTTAACTTCCCTGAGTATGGCGAGTATTACGATCCGAACCGTAAGGCGCGTTATACCTTCAACACAAAGCAATCCAAAGAGCTGTTGGCAAAATCCAGCTATGTTGGTGAAGAGCTGGTTTGGCACATCACACGCGGTTTTTACCCGAACTACGAAGTGGCTGCCGAATTTATGGTTGAGCAATGGAGGGATGTGGGCATTAACGTCCGCGT
>JBLHWG010000146.1:0-12034 GCA_047629055.1 Halioglobus sp. | reverse complement strand
GTACCTTCGTATGTGTTAACCGCTTCTAGATTCATCAGATGACGAATTATATGGTATTCATCTGATACGCCATTGCCGCCGAGCATATCTCGAGCCTGTCTTGCGATATCCAGACTCTTGCCAGCGTTGTTTCTTTTCATTAAGGAAATCAACTCGGCTGAGGCGTTACCTTCATCCATAAGCCTGCCAAGACGTAAAGAGCCTTGTAATCCCAATGTGGTTTCGGTTTGCATGTCGGCCAGTTTTTTCTGTATCAGCTGGAAGCCCGCCAGTGGTTTGCCAAATTGCTTTCTGTCGAGTGTGTAGGTTCTGGCTTGATGCCAACAAGCTTCTGCTGCACCGATTGCACCCCAACTAATGCCATAGCGTGCTTTATTCAGACAGCCGAAAGGGCCAGCAAGTCCAGAGGCGTTGGGGAGTAATTTGTCTTCTCCGACAACCGCATCTTGCAATTGAATCATGCCGGTAATAGAGGCTCGGAGTGAAAATTTGCCTTCTATCTTTGGTGTAGATAAACCTGGGTTATCACGATCAACAAGGAATCCTTTTATTTTTCCATCGTGTGCGTCTGATTTTGCCCAAACAACGCAGACATCAGCTATTGGTGAGTTTGTAATCCAGTTCTTTGCACCGCTAAGGCTGTAGCCGCCGTCGACCTTCGTTGCTCGAGTCACCATGCTGGAAGGATCGGACCCGTGATCGGGTTCAGTCAGGCCAAAGCAGCCTACCCATTCACCAGAGGCCAGTTTTGGTAGGTAGTGTTGCCGTTGCTCTTCGGTACCGTAAGCGAAAATGGGGTGCATGACCAGTGATGATTGCACGGACATGGCAGATCGATAGCCAGAATCTACTCGTTCAACTTCACGGGCAACCAGGCCGTAGCTAACATAGGATGCTCCAGCGCAGCCATATTCGTCAGGCAATGTCATGCCGAGTAACCCCAACTCTCCAAATTCGCTCATGATTTCTCGATCAAACCGTTCATGACGATTGGCATCAATTACGCGCCGTAGAAGGTGTGTCTGACAATACTCCCGAGCAGTGTCACGTATAAGCCGCTCTTCATCCGTTAGTTGCTGATCAAGCAAAGCCATATCGTCCCACACTGGCTGAACGGGTTTTGCTCTTGCTGCTTCGGGTGTCATGTGTGCGGCTGTTTCGGTGTTAGCTGCCATATCAAAGTTCCTGTTATTGATGCTCTATTGTACCGCTGTCGTGGACTGTTGGGCAGATGGTCGCTCTCACAGCGCGTACAGGTGGCCTGTAAGTTGTAAATTCTGTTACGTCAAAATCCAATATATGGGTGTATCTAATGAATTCTAAAGTACTAGATCGATCGAAAGCTAAGGACTCCACCAATCAAAGTGGTACTGATTGGCTAAGCTGGTTGGGTGTTTTGTTGAATGATCGTCAATGGCTGGGTCTGTTTGAATTTGGACCAGAGCCCGAAGTCGTGCTGAGGCGCCACGGTTATCCGGAAGGGTATAAGGTACTTGAAGCTGCGTTACAGCCAGCTCGAAAGGCGCGGGCCGATAATACCCCAATGGTCATGAAGTTAGAGATTTCGTCATCTGATAAATACGCTGGTAATAACGCTGACGGCCCCGCCGCTAAAGGTCGAAGCTGATCGCATTCTACTTATTCAAGGTTCTGCTCAAAGCCCCGAACAGCAGGCAGAAATGTTCAGGCTGTGCAAATGGGCGAACGAAAGGCTGGATATCGCTGATTCATCGCAGGCTGTTGAACCAACTACGCCTTTGAATGGGTTGGAGTCGTTACCCTCGGCTGTGCTACAGGCTTCTTATAAATTTTCTACGCCGGATGCGATGGCCCATTCGTTTGAGAACACCGTTAAAAGACTTTGCGGCTGTTCTCGAGTCTCATTGGCCACCCTTGTGCCTGAGAAATTTGCACAGTCACTGTCTATCATGGCGATGTCCGACCAAGCGCAGATCGACAAACGTAAAGTATTGCCCACACAGCTCAAAGTAGCGATGCAAGAGCAGTTGTTGGATTCGGCGCAGTCACGCTTGGACCCTGAGACGATTGAACAATATGCAACGCATTTTCCCAAAACTGTTCGATTGTATAATGAGCAAGGACAAAACCCATCTATAGCGGTTGTATATCCCGAAGTAGCTGCGTCAAACAATTCATCTTTATTAAGCTGAAGATCCACTCGCTCACGCGCAGTAGTCCTGCTTGAAAGACCCGCTGGTCAACCGTTTACAGACACCCAAGAACAAGCCATTCAGACATTACTACAACCGTCTCTGGATCTTCTCACACACACAGAATGGATGAACAGCGCAGTACGTGGATGCTTGTGAAGCACTACTGCCGAGAGAAATCGCACTATCAGCGACTTGTTGATGTGGGTATTAAACGGCCGGGTCTGACGCTGGCTATCTGCGCAGCTGCAGTGAGTTTATTCCTGCCGATAGAACATCGTTTTACTGCCAGAGCGGCAATTGAGGCAAAAGATCTGCAAGTTTTAATCGCCCCTCAAAATGGTTTCGTTGCAACTGCACATGCACGAGCAGGAGAAATCGTTAAGAAAGGGCAGCTGCTGGCCACATTGGATACGCAGGATTTAAGCCTTGCGGTTAACAAATGGCAAAGCGAAAAAATTAAGAACGAACAAGCAGTTGATCTTGCTTTGGCAACTCGCGACCGCGTATCTTTAGGCGATTGCGCGCAGACATTGCTCGGATAGCAGCAGAGCAGGCGCTGGTTCAGAGGCAATTGGATCGGGCTGAGCTGCGCGCACCCTTTGATGGTGTGGTATTAAGCGGAGACTTTAGTCAAAAGCTCGGTTCAGCGGTGAGTCAGGGTGACACCCTATTCACTATTGTCGCATCTAAGGAATACCGTCTAGTTTTGGATATTGAGGAACAGGATGTCGGACTTTGTTAATGCGGGTCAGCTGGCAGATGTTCGGATGTCGGCACTACCCAATCAGACTTGGAAAGCCTCTATAGAGGCAGTTCTGCCCGTTGCAACGTCAACGTCCAAAGCCAACGTATTCCGTGTTCCTGCCAGACTCTCAGTGCTTCCCAAAGCACTGCTTCCAGGAATGTAGGGTGTAGCAAAAATACATGCTGGAACTCATTCCGTGGCTTGGGTGTATACGCGGGTTTTGCGGGAAAAAATGAAACTACTAGCGTGGCGACCGGGTGTGATTCGCTAACATGAATAATGAATCGTCACAGTGGGACGCAATCTCAGCGTTGAAGCCCACCAGGTTGCCCGGGGTTGAGTTCGCTGAGCATAGCGTTCGTAATGAGCCGTGGTTGTTTGTTCATAACAACGTAACGGGGCCGCATGCTCGCATCAATGCTCTAGCTCGGCAGATTGTCAATGCCCTTGATACGAATACATCAGTGGAAAAACTGGTTGAGTACTTCGCGGGTGATACGGACATTGAAGAAAAGGAATCCGTGGCTTCTAGTCTGATTGCCTTGTCTCAGTTAGGCATGATTGGTTTGTGCGATGTACATTCAAACATCCGGATTCAACACCGTGTCAAAGAGCTTGTACCTCAGAATTCGGCAAATTGGCATAATCCTCTGGCAATCAGAATACCGCTAATTGATCCGAGCGAATGGCTCAACACGATTACTGCACGCTTGAAGCCTTTATTGTCCGGTTGGTTTCTCTGGACGGTTATGTCATTTCTGGTATTTGCCGTCGGTATGGCAATTCTTAACACCTCTGACATTGTTAACCAAAAATCTGTAGTGGCTAGAACCCCTCAACAGTGGTGGCTGATATTGCTTGTTTATCACCTGTTATAGGGGGCTCATGAGCTTGCTCATGGCTTGACAATTAAACGCTTTGGTGGCTAGTACACGAAGCAGGAGTCACTGTTTTGGTACTGATGCCTGTGCCGTATGTGGGCGCCACTGACATCGCCATCTGCTTGGTGTCAAGTCGTTGCAATCACCTGCAACAGGTATTGGTGAGCGTCGCTGGCTGTTGTCATATGGTATTGCCGCCGGTTTGTACAGATGGGTAATCACGTTGGCTATAGCGTTATATGTGGCATCTAGTTATCCAGTGCTAGGTGGATTTTTAGCCGCCTATGCCATGTATCAATTAGGTGCTAAGCCTTGTTATCGAGCCGTGCATTACTTAGGTTTCTCAGCTGAACTTAAATCATCCAGAAATAGGGATTTTGTAACCACTAGTAATCTTCTAGCAGCCATCGCTGGAATCGTATTTTTAGTGCCTGTGCCTACCAATACTCGAACGACAGGAGTCATTGATGTTCCTCACCAGGCGCAATTATTTGCAACGCAGACTGGAGAGTTAGCCGAAGTGTTCGTTACCCAAGGAGAATCGGTAGGCGTGGGGCAACCCATTCTTCGCGTTAACGACCCTTTTCTATCCACGCAAGTGGAAGTACTTAAAAGCTAGTTGGATGTTTGAACACTGCAATACCGCGCAGCTCTGGCCAATGAGCCAGTTTCAGCGCAGTCTTTGCGTCAAGATATGAAAGATACACGTGTGGCTCTTAACCAGTTAACTAAATCATTGTCTGATCTTGTTATTCGTGCAACCGTTCACAGTGTTGTCAGTCTTAATTCGGAAATTTCACGAGTTGGCGGGTTATTAAAGCGGGTACAGAATTAGGTCACGTTGTTGATCCTAAGGTCTTACGAATCAAAGCGGTTGTCCGACAACGAGATATTGCCAGAGTAGAAGAGGGCGTTAGGTCCGTTAATATTCGGCTAGCAGAACGATTTGGTGACTCGATGGTAGGTGTCTTATCAAGGCAGACACCCGTAGCTAACCGTGAGTTACCTAGTCAGGCACTTGCTGGTAGGGGTTACGGCGCATACCCGTTGCATCCTCTGCCAACAGGAGTTGTAAAACAGTAGACCCTGTTTTTCATCTTGACTTTAATTTGCCGGAAAACACGTCAGCTGTGGGTGTAGGTGGCTGGGCGTTTATTACGCTAGCACATGAACCTGAATCTGTAGGTAAAAGGTCATTGGCTGCATTGATGCTTATTAATATAGATCGATTCAAGGCGATTAATGATTTTCTTGGACCCGAGCATGGCGACGAAGTTCTGCGGGAGTTTGGTGAACGGTTGGCTCGCAGCTATCGGGGTGGAGATAAGCAGCCATGGTTTTCAAAGGAACAAACCGGTGCTAGAAAACCGACCATTGCTCGACTGGATGGTGATCGCTTTGTGGCTTTGTTACCCTGGACTAAGACTAGTGAGTTGGAAGGCTTCCTGGAATCGACAACCAAAGCGCTGACTGTAGAGCTTGATAGTTCATTCAATTTTGCCGGGCAGGCACTATATCTGTCCGTCAGTATCGGTGTGTCCATCATTGGATCTAAATTTGATACCGTTGAATCCTTAACCAATAATGCGGAAACTGCGCTGCGGCATATGCATAGAAGTACTGACTCTACTTTCGCTATCTACTCAGAGCATATGGATGCGAAGGCTCGCGAGGAATTGAGTATTGAGAACGGGCTTAGAACCGCGGTTGAGAAAGAAGAGATATTCGTTGTTTACCAGCCAAAAGTTAACGTTGCCACGAATCTGATTGCAGTGGCCGAAGCACTCGTCCGATGGTTGCATCCAGAGTTAGGTCTGGTTTCTCCGGTCAATTTTATAGAGCTTGCTGAGAATTCAGGAATGATTGTCTCGATTGGTGAGTGGGTTGTGCGCGAATCCTGCCGGCAGGCGAAAGAGTGGCAAGATGCGGGTTATCCAGACTTTAGTATTGCTGTTAACGTTTCCATCAGGCAGTTGCATGAGCCAGATTTTTTGGATATTGTTCGGTGTGCTCTTGACAGTAGTGGACTTCCGCCAGGATCACTGATTATCGAAATCACTGAAAATATGATCATGGAAAATGCCGAAGTCAATACTATGACTCTGCAGGCGTTGAAGAACCTCGGGGGCAAAATTTCCATTGATGATTTTGGCACCGGTTATTCATCGCTCAGCTATCTACAAAGATTTCCGTTAGATCAATTAAAAATTGACCAATCGTTTATCCGTGAAATAAAATCGCAAAAGGAGCCTGTGCCGATAATTAAGGCGGTTATCTCTCGCGCACACGATTTGGGTCTTACCGTTGTTGCAGAAAGCGTTGAAACATACGATGAGCTATCTCACATTCGAGCCCTTAACTGCGAAGAGTTTCAGGGGTATCTGTGCAGCAAGCCTGTACCGGCACCTGACTTCTACCTGTTGTTGCAAGCGCACAAAATGAAGCAGGCGTAATAGCTTCTCGCTATATTCGCTCTACAGGTATTATCCACGGTACCTGATCGCAGCCGGCAACAATACTCACGCCGTACACTCGTGCAATGTTTTCGGTACTAAGTACAGAAGCGATAGAACCTTTTGCGACTACTTCGCCCTCGTGCATAAGGTAGAGTTTGTCGCAATATCTGGCTGCCAGTGAAAGATCATGTAATACCACTACAGCTGCTTTCTCATCACTAGCAAAGTCTCTAAGCAGCTGCATGGTTTGAAGTTGATGGCCAAGATCTAAGGCCGAGACAGGTTCATCGGCAAACAACATAGTGGGCTCAGCGGCAAGCGCTCTTGCCAGTAACACGCGTGATCGCTCACCACCGGAGAGCGTTGTCACGACCTGTTTTCGAATGCTTGAACAATCTGCAACAGTTATTGCGCGCTCTACCGCGTTTAGGTCTGCATCACTAGGATTTCCCCATGAGGGGAGGTGAGGGATTCTTCCGAGCATTACTAGCCTTTCAACAGTCACCGGCCAATGCACGGTTCCTAGTTGTTCCAACCATCCTATTTTGATAGCTCGTTCGTTAAGTGGTATATCGAGCAGAGTTTGGCCGTCTAGTGCTATCGAGCCACTATCGGGTTTATCAATGCCTGCTAGTAGAGAGAGTAGCGTCGATTTTCCCGCACCATTTGGGCCTATGAGTCCTATTAGTTCACCACCCGTAACGTCCATAGAAACATCCTTAACCAGCAATCGATCTGATTTGATGATGTTCAAGCCACTGGCTGTTAGACGAATAGAAGCGCTCAATGTCTGGCTACCGTAAGTAATTATTTCGACTTCTCAGTATGAGAAGCAGAAAAAATGGCGCACCGACAAGTGCTGTCAGAACGCCTACTTTCAGCGGCACGGATATGCTTGTGTACATATCGATAAGTCGCACGCAAATGTCTGCGCTAAGCAACATGGCAGCTCCACCTAATGCAGATAATGGTAGTAGTTTTCCAGGTTGATGCTGCGCGAGGGGGCGTAGCAGGTGGGGAATTACTAAACCGATGAAACCAATCATTCCTGTGGTCGCCACTGCAGCACCAACACACAAAGAGATTGCAATAAAGATACGCCAGGATATCCAGTAGGTGTTTATACCCATACTCGATGCGGTCCGTGCACCTAGGGTTAATGCGTCTAGGGAGCGTCCTGTACCGGTCAGCAGGAGCCAGCCGATAAGTGTGCAAGGCAGCATGACCCACAAGTCAGACAGGCTGCGATCGGATAAATCACCTAGCGTCCACAAAACCAGTTCTCGGACCGCAAAAGGACTGGGTGCAAGATTTAGTAGTAGTGATAACCCAGCGCCTGCAAGGGCATTAATGGCAACGCCGGATAAAATTAGCGTGCTTACGGTGGCATCTCTGCCTGCCAACACATACACAAAACCCGTGGTCAGCAACGCGCCGAGCATGCCGGCGAAAGGGACAGTCTGTGGATGCAATGTGCCGCTGAAGAAATACAACGCGGTGACAGCGCCAAGGGCTGCACCACTGGAGCTACCTACTAACCCGGGACTTGCCAATGGGTTCTGAAGTAAGCCTTGCATGGCGGCCCCTGAGAGGCCTAAAGAAAAACCCGCAACAATAGCAATTAGGGTTCGTGGTAGGCGAATTTCGCGCACGATGACTGCAGTGGTTGAGTCGGGGTCTGTAAAAGGGATGCTTAAAACATCCGTTAGTGAAATCCAGCTTTGTCCTAGACAGAGACTGATTACCGATAAAAAGAGTACCAGCGCTACAAGCAGAAATATGTAGCGCTGGTGGACCATCTTATTGTGCTGCTAAGTTAATAAAGGTCAGGTCAATAGGTCGGAGTCCGGTTGCGACAATTTCTTCAGCAATTAAACCTGTTGCTAGATCGATACGGTAAAAACCGTTAGTCTCGCCATTGACACCTACCCAGAGGTGGTTGTCAGGACCTTGTGCCAGAACGGTGATGTCCACGTCTTGAAGCCCGGCAATGACATCATCAGACACTACGCCTGTAATGGGGTTGAAAGCACGGAGAGTGGTGACTTGATAGCTTTCGTAGGTCAGCAGATAGCCTAGGCTGGCACTGATAATTTGTGCGTCTGCAAAGTACCCTTGATTATCTGCATCGGTTCCATCGTCAACTAGCAGTTCAGTCTCGTACGTGTCGGGATCGATTACTACGATTCCACCGCTATGGAAGTCATCAGTGACGCTGGAGTTTGAGTAGATATTTCCACGGCCAACTACATAAATTTCACCGGTAGCAGCATTGTATTGCAACGCTGTCGGATTTCTGACTGGGAGTTCTATACCGAGTAAGTCACTATCACTTTGATTGGTTTCAATCTCCAGATCAGTTGTGATATCAAAGACAGCAACATACGCTGATTTGTCAGGAATCCAGGTTGTTAGGCGTTCCATTAGGACAAACAGTTTATCGCCAACGATAAGTGAGTCAGACATATTCGGAACATCAGCATCATAAGCTGACAGATCTATTTCACCGGTCTTAAATGGTGTCTCGGACTCGCCGCGCGGATCAATAATCCAAAGCTCAGTGCTTCCATATCGTGTCAAGTAGGCTTTTGATTCATTGACGAAAGCCAATGAATACGGATTAGCAGGGGAGGTGAGGCCATCACTGTCAGGCGCATCATTTACAGTAAGCTGATAATCGGTAATCGACGTGTCACCCGCATCAAAGCGCGTCAACGAATCAATTTGGAAACGTCCGATTTGATACAGATTGGTGTCATCGGTTGTCACTCTAATATCAGACCCTGTAGCAGGGTAACTGCCATTAACTGTATTACCGTCGGACAGAGAGATTCGATCGACACGGCCAGCTCCGTCTTCCCCGACTACCACAGCGAATCCATAAGTACCCGTGGTTACGATGGGGTCAGACGGATCGCTGTCGGAGCTGCTGCAGGCCGCCAGAGTTGAAATACCAGCAAGGGCCACCGCGTAGCGAGCTACGGTATGCAGAGTGTGAAACACCCTTTGCGTGCGTGATGAATAAGTTTGAGTCATAGTTATGTTGATGTGGGTTGGTTAGCTGAGTGTTAAAAAGAGTACGTTGTTAACAGCGAAAAAGTTCGCCTGGGTTTGGGAAAACCGTTGAAATCTTCCACGTTCTCGTTGCTTAAATTGTTAGCAGATAGCGAAAATCCCCAGTCATTTTTTGACCAGCCAAAGCCTGCAGAATGCTGAGTCGTATCCGCTGCCGGGAGGATATTGGAAAGATCGTAATAGCGCCTATTTTGGACGTTGACTTCATACCACGCAGTCCAATTTCCAGGGGCATATTCGGCACGCCCAAACCAGACGAATTGTGCCTCCCCTGGAAGAAAATTTTTGTGAAGACCAGAAGTCCTATTGAGACTTTTCGGCGACTGCCATGTCAAATTACTGCGTAAACTGAGCTCAGGTGATATCGTCCAGTTAGCCCCCAGTTCTAAACCCAACACTTCCGCTTCACCTGTATTTACTGGACGACCCACACGGCGTGAATCAAAGACGGTTACGATGATCTCATCTCTGAGGCCTGCGAAGACAGATCCTGTTAGTTCCAAGGCACCGCCTTTAAACAGAATGCCTAGGTCAGCATTAATACCTTCTTCTGGGATCAGTTCTGAATTGCCGTTGACCAAACCAATAGATCCGTACAATTCACCAAATGAGGGGGACCTGTAGTAGCTTCCAATATTGGCTGAAAAGCTGATTGTATTGGACGCCTGAAAGCCGAGGCCAAGCTGCGCACCTAATCGGCTACCGTTATTTTGACCCTCAGCTAAGGTAGCGCCCACACTACGGGCACCGCGAAAGTTGTTGTGTTGCCAGCTAATCGAAGGTGAAATCGTTAAGGATTCTGTGGTGTCGTACCAAGTGTATTGAGCAGTAGCCAGCCACTTTTTTTGTTCCGCATCGTAATCTGGTGAAGTACCCAGTCGTTCATTGGAGTTCAGTATTTCTTTTCTATATTCAACTGATAATCCGAGTGTTCCTGAATCAGTTGGGTATTCCCAATAAGTTTTTGCACCCTCCGTTTGCATTTGATTGAGCGTGTCTTGTATGCCTAAACCAACCTGACCGAGGGGATCCATGAAGTGATTTTCATCGTCGTGGCGATAGACTCCCTGGCGGGAATTCCAACCACCTATTCCATCGATGACGTGAGAGAGTTGCAGCTGACTGGTTTTAGTGTCATAACCCGACTGGTTGTTGGATTGATTGCGCCACTCTGGCACGCCTAGTTCGCGGGCCGCCAATTGCACAGTGATGTCAGTGCGACTATCAACACTGTGCTGATAGCCAGCGCGAAGTAGGGCTGAGGAGCGCAAGGCATGCGCATTTTCACGAACTTGCCGCTCGTCATCATTAGGATTTAACGGCGTCCTGTTATCATTTAAAAATGTGAAATCATTGTCGCTTTGGCGCCGACTAGCAGCTGCTAACAGATCCCATTTACCTAACGATACCTGATGGGTGGCCTGAAGACCTGCGAGGGACAAGCTGCCATACTCAAGTCGAATCCGGGTTGCTGGACTGTCTTTGTCTGGGCGCAAGGTATTAAGGTTAACGGCCCCACCGATACCGCCATGGCCTAGCCGGGAAGGTGTGCCACCACGATAAACATCAACAGAACCCAAGTTGAGAATTTCCAGCGTGGAAAGATCTATTGCGGGGTTTCCTCCTGAGTTGAGCAGCACTCCGTCAAGATAAACACCGGTTTGAGCTGCGCTGGCAGCGCGAATACTGACAGTTGCATAACTGCCAAACCCACCGGATTGCTTGTATTGAATACCGGTTTCGCGAGAGATGACTTCTGCCAGCGCTGCAGGGGTTCTGGAAAGTTGCTCCTGGCTGATACTGACACTATTCAACGTTTCTTCGCCGTCTAGCACATCGCCGGTCTGATAACTAATTTGACCGACGGTCTCTAAGGTCTCTAGCGTCTCGTCACGAGTTTGTTGCTCAGTATCGCTCCAAGATTGGGCATGCGCGAGTGTGCCCGCCGAAATAATGGCTGCTAGCACAATGTTGTAAGGTGATGTACAAATCATCACGCCTAACTACCCCAAAAGTTGAGACAAGTGGGGAGATGCGTGGTTGGTGGAGTTTATTAGCTGCAAAAGGTGCGGCCGTGGAATTCCCCCGACAACCACCAGACACCCCGCCTGGCTATGGATACGGTATTAGGCGGCAGGTCTCCTGGCTTGCGACGTCCGGGGTAAACCGGTCTATCCACACCCTTCCCGAGTGAATATACCCAGTGGGATGTTGCGAATATTTCGTCACTTACAGTTGCGGGGGCAGCCAAGGCGTTAAACCTTGTTCCCTTTTCATCTTTGCAGAACCGACTAACGGGTCAGAGGATACACGTTTTCGGGAGCGCTGAGAGTCTCAATTTGCGATACGTGCTTACCAGATTGCGCTATTTCAATAGGCACTGTTTGAGCTGGTGATGTTACTTGGTCCCCAATTTGAACATGTCGCGGCACTCTACATGCACCAGAAACGTTATCTGCAGTTATGTTGTGACTCGACGTGAATGCGAACGATTCATCGAAAAAGCGCAACCCAGCAAGTTTTGGGAGTACATCAGGTGTTTAGAAATTCAACGATAATGGTGACCGGTGGTACTGGTTCCTTTGGCCATGCGTTTGTCAGGCAGGCGTTGGATACGCGTGAGCCTCGAAAAATTATTATTTATTCGCGTGATGAGATGAAACAGTGGGAAATGGCCAAGTTATTTGGCAATGACCCAAGAAT
>JBLHWG010000145.1:0-12049 GCA_047629055.1 Halioglobus sp. | reverse complement strand
AACGTTGGCGGATGGATGCCTCATCCAGTGGCAATGCTTTGCCTTTCATAGGCTCTGCGATGCCTTCCATACAGCCCATGGCCAGTCGTACTTTCTGGCCAAATTGTTCACGTTCGTTTTGAGCGAACGACGCTATGCCCAGAGGGCTTCGGTGTTCGGATTGATCAACGTCCGGTGTGTTTGAATCGTCCATGATGCAATGCTCCAATTGATGCGTCAATATAACATCGCAAGGGATTAGCGACAAGCTAGAGCTGTAAATATATCCAGTTATAATAATGCACGCCCGAATTCAATATTCAACTTTATGAAACAGATTATCAATGCAAAGTGGAATTCTGTTTTGTATTTCAGAAAAGTGCTTGGAGCCGACCTTGATACACTTTCACCTCAGAGGTCATGTCTAGATGATTAGCGGCCAACACCAGCAGTGTTCGATATAATTCGTCATGACAGAATTGCTGGTCTGCGCTGCTCTTTTTGTAGTCGTTACCTAACCCGCTCGTGCCGAATATATAGGCAGCGTATTTAGTAGTCGCCCGCCAACAATAGGTAGCGGAGCGCCGATGTTTAGAGTGCTCTTCAGCAGTGCCAAAAACCAATGTTGAATCTCACCGCTGGAAGTCCTTCCATTAGCCATCCTAGCCAACGGTTGACGCACTGACCCACCCGTTCAGCGCCTTCGGGCGTGAAGTGATAGCCCAGAAAGTCGAAACCACTTTTTATTAAGCCAATAAAGGTTTTATCCGGGTGCTTTTCCAGTTTTAACCGGCACAGCATCTGGTTGGTCTGTTTCACGGTTTTGCCTAAATGGCGGCGTGCTTTGGCCAGCACCACCCAATCATCCATGAAACGGATATAAAAGACATCGTCATTGGTCAGCAGCTGATCAATCGGCAACAAGCATGTATTACCACAACAAGCGGCTTAAGACCTTGTCGCTGATCCGCTCACACAATTGTTCATAGAGCACCCAATGATCGATTAAGGCGCAGAAAGACTTCACGTCATTGCGAAACACAAACCGATATTCGGGCAATGCCGCCGCCAATTGTTTCACTGCCCCTTTTGAGCGCCGTTACCTTTGATATGGGTGTAGCGATCCGACACCTCGAAGGCATCTGCCAACACAATAGTCAGTGCTTTCAATACGAGTGAGTCCCGTGCCGACCATAGCTCTATCACGTCACCCTCACGGCGGGTTAAGGTTGGTGGCAGCGAAATATCTATGGCTGTGTCGTGCAAATTTTATTGGCTGTCAGGTGTTCCGCTCGGGCTTCTGCCAGTGAGTAAATGGATGCCGGTCCGATGGTGAGTGTTCGCTGTTTGCCGTCAAGACGATAAGCATATCGCCATGTCCTAGCTTTCTCGGAGATATAGATGTGGTGGTTAATTCGAATTACGCCGAATTGAACCCTTATGCCGTTTCACAAAAGGCTGATTGAAAGGGACATATATGTCCTGTCAGGGGCGGTTTAATCATTAATAGGCCATATATGTCCGGATAAATGAATAGCTACACCAGTAGTAAACATATTGTCATTCTGGGTGAGCGCTTGGAGCGCAATCGATTGTTACAGAATATCCCCCAAATGGAGCTTGCGCAAAAAGCTGGTATCAGCATGATGCCATGTCGTATTCATCAGGAAGGCGGACGTAGTCATTTTATGACAAAGCGATTCGATCAGTTTTTAGACGATGCCGGGCGAATGGATAAATTGCATGTGCAGACTTTAGCCGCTCTGCAACACTACGATTTCAATGACCCGAATGGTTACTCCTACGAACAAGCCTTAATGACCATTCGTGAGCTCGGACTCGGGAATGACTCTTTAGAAGAGCAGTTTCGTCGAGCCGTATTTAATGTGCTTGCTCGAAACCAGGATGATCACGTCAAGAATATTGCATTTCTTATGGATCGAAATGGGGAATGGTCATTGTCCCCAGCGTATGACGTTACCTATTCGTTCAATGCATCGGGTGCGTGGACAAGCCGGCACCAAATGAGTTTGAATGGAAAGCGTGACGACTATTCACTGGAAGATTTGATTGCATTGGGTGAGTCCGCGGGGCTAAAACCTGTTTACTCGAAAAAGGTTATTGAATCTGTTGCCGCAGCTATTGTTCAGTGGGAGGACATTTCGAATTCATGTTGTGTCGATAAAAAAAATGGCAAAGCAAATTGCAGCCACCCATCGAACTGGAATTGTTACGAATGGGAAGTTGAAGTGACCTGTTAGAGTGTATGACGGCCCTGTCAATAATTTGTGCATAATATTTGCGGAGCACAAGGCTTGTTTGAGATGGGCTTGAAAGTGACGTAGCTTCATAAGCGTGACGAAAAATAGCAATTTCCACTACTGTCGCGTTAACATTACTGCAATGGAAATTCGGAGATAGTATTTTGTTCAGTCATGTGATGTTAGGTGTTAACGATATGGATGCGTCTAAAAAATTCTACGATGCCACTCTGGGCACGCTAGGCTATCCGGCAGGTGTCATAGACGGCAAAGGCCGTTGTATTTATCGTTCAAATACTGGTGTGTTTTTGTTATCTGTTCCACTAAACGGCGAAGCGGCAATTGGTGCCAATGGTGGAACTATAGGTTTTCAAGCAGAGAATGGCGCTGCCGCCGACGCTTGGCATGCCGCCGGCATTGCCAATGGCGGTACTGCTTGCGAAGACCCGCCAGGCCCACGCGGTGACCCCGCCAGTATGTATCTGGCCTACCTGCGCGATCCTGCAGGCAATAAGGTGTGCGCCCTGCGACGCTTGGGTTAAGACGAGTGAGTTTTGGCGCCTTAGTCCATTCCTAAGATGTCAGCCGAACGTTGCGGAGGTAGGAAGTTGACGTTTGCAGAAACGCGTTCTCCATCCAGTATCAAATCCAACGTACCAGATTGCCATTACGACGTATTGCAAAGAAACAAGCTCTCCGAGGGTGCCTATAAACGAATGTTGCATGACGAATTTTTCTCATTGCAGGCGAAAAACCGATAATACTGGGTCCGATGCTCTGACAATCTCAACAACGTCTAGCATTAAAGAGGCTGTACCCACATGTCTATGAAATTTCAGTTGGCGATCAACATGGAACGCTTGGATGATTCGATCAGCATGCCGCAAGTAGCTGAGCATACTCTCGATATGGTTAAGATGGCGGACCAGGGTGGTTTTGATATTGTATGGGCCGCCGAACACCATGCTCTGGAAATGACAATCGCTCCAAACCCGTTCCAGTTACTGACATGGTGGAGTGAACACACCAAATCCATTCGACTGGGTACAGCCATCGCGGTTGCACCTTACTGGAATCCGATTCGCTTGGCTGGCGAAGCAGCGATGACCGATTTAATCAGTGGCGGCCGGCTAGAGCTGGGCATTGGATCTGGTGCCTACCAGCGCGAATTCGACCGAATGCATCCGGGGTTGAAGCAAACCGATGGTTGGCGTTACATGCAAGAGATACTACCTGCAGTGCGCGCATTGTGGCAGGGCGACTATGCACACGAGGGTGAGTTCTGGTCATTTCCAATGTCAACATCGGTGCCGAAACCTGTACAAAAAGAAGTTCCTGTATGGGTCAGTGCTCGCGCACCGATTAGCTTTGATTACGCCGTGCAGCACGGATGCAATATCATGACTTGGCCTTTTACGCGTCCAATGTCGGAAGCAGAGTTGTATATGGAGCGCTTTGGTGATGCACTGGCGGCTCATCCTAATCAACCTCGACCACAACTTGCGATGATGCGGCACACCGTTCTTTATGACAGCCCCGATCAAGCGCACTTACCTGTCGATGCGGTCAGACGACAACTGGGGCAGTTCGAAAATCTATACAAGAATCTTGACGAAGTTATCAATGGGTTTCCAAAACAAACTCCTTTGGAAGCACTTGAGAATAGAGCGGAGTTTGACGCTAACATGCTCAACGAAAACTTGATGTTCGGCACTGCAGAGCAAATTGTTGAAAAGCTCAAACCCTACGAAGCCTTGGGAGTCGATAGCTTTATCTATTATGCTAGCCTTGGTCTTGATCAAAAGTCGCAAAAACGGTCACTAGAGCTGTTTTGCGAACATGTCATTCCTGCATTTAACTGATCTAACACTGGAGCATCCATGGCGCAATTTGTTGAAGTCACTCGCAATGGTCACATACTTGAAGTCAAGCTGAACAAGCCCAAGGTCAACGCCATCGATATAGAGATGAGCCAGCAAATTGCTGCAGCGTTTACGCAATTGCGTGATGATCCGGATTTGCGAGTTGGCATACTGACTGCGGCAGGTGATCGCATATTCTCTGCCGGTTGGGATCTCAAATCACTCAATGCTGGCGACACGCAGCTCGATAATTGGTGGGATGATGCCGATTATGGCGAAGGCGGCTTCGCAGGGTTGACTGAAAACTGGCAACTCAATAAACCAGTCATTGCAGCGTTGAATGGCTTGGCTATAGGTGGTGGCTTTGAACTAGCCTTGGCTTGTGATCTGCTGATTGCAGCCGAGCATGTCGAATTCGCCTTGCCGGAGATGCCGCTAGGGATCGTACCTGATGCGGGTGCCTTGCAACGTTTACCGCGTCGGCTACCGCATAATATTGCCATGGAGATGTTTTTTCTGGGGCGACGTATGAGTGCTGAAGAAGCAGCGCACTATGGTCTGATTAACAAAGTGGTGCCTAGCGATGAACTAATGAATGCTGCTCGTGAGTGGGCGGAGCAATTGGCCAAGGCGGCGCCGCTGGCCCTGCAGTCGGTCAAGGAAGTTATTCGTGGTATCGAATGTGAGCCACTTGAAAATGCATTTTCTCGCATGCGAACCGATGAAATGAAAACCTATCGCGCAATGTTAAAATCTGAAGACTCGCAAGAAGGTGTGCGCGCTTTTGTTGAAAAACGCGAACCTGTTTTCAAAGGGCGCTAAACTGGTGAGCTATATTAATCCCCGTGATGTTACGCACATCACGACTCTGGGAGCTGGGCCTATAGGCGCGGGTTGGGCAGCTTTTTTTCTAGCAGGCGGGTTTAACGTTACCGCTTATTTGCATTCGCTAGATGAACGTGTCGCGTTTGAAGAGATCCTCGACACAGCCTGGATTAGCTTACAAGCACTGGGATTATCTGATGGTGCCTCGCGCGACAAGCTCGTCGTAACAGATGATTTAGCTACAGCCGTGCAGGGTGCTCACTTTATCCAGGAAAGCGCACCCGAACGCCTCGACATAAAGCAGTCCTTATATCAGCGGCTCGGAGAACTCGTCAACCAGAATGTTGTCATTGCATCCAGTACATCTGGACTGACGATGACGCAGATCCAAGCGGATTGTAACTCTGCGCAGCGCACGGTTATTGCCCATCCATTCAATCCGCCTTATTTGTTACCTCTGGTTGAAATTGTCGGTGGACAGCGCAGCTCGCCGGATGCAGTCAGTTGGACGAAAGAATTTTATGCGCATGTTGGCAAATCGCCATTAGTGATGAAAAAGGAGATCCCCGGTTTTGTTGCTACCCGTTTGCAGGAGGCGCTATGGCGGGAGGCTTTGCACATGGTTGCCAATGGCGAAGCGACACCTGAGGATATTGATAATGCGCTTATCAATGGCCCAGCTGCGCGTATGGCTGTGCAGGGGCAATGTATGGCGTTTCACGTTGCTTGTGGCGAAGGGGGGATGGCAACCAACCTGGATCAGTTTGGCCCAGCGCTTGAATTGCCGTGGACGCGGCTTACCGCACCACCACTGACGCAAGAACTTCGTGATCGCATGGTTGATGGCTGCAATAGCATGACTCAAGGCCGACATTTTACGGATATGGCGGCCGAACGAGATCGAGCAATCGTTGGGATTTTTAAAGCGATAGAGCAGGCGAAGACACCCCAGTTGGATTGACTTCAGTTTCAGTGCCGACGGACTGCTCAATAAACGAGTAGGCAGTGCCGGGCCACGATGGTGCCGGTTCATTGTCAGGCCAAGCTTGGCGATAGTCGCTGGGGCGTTTTCTGAACAATCTGCTAAAACACTGCGAAAAATACGACAGTGAATTGAATCCGCATGCTACGGACACTTCACGCACCGACATTTGCGTGCTAGCCAACAACACTCTGGCAAACTGAAGACGCAGTAGCTTGGAGAATTGAACAATAGTACAACCTGTGTCACGGACAAACAGTCGTTCGAGACTTCGTTGGGATACATTTAATTGTTTGCACAGGTCTGGTATCGAACACGGCTCCTCTACGTTCTGTTCAAGTAAGCGCATGGCTTCACGCACATTCGGATGAATGTCTTTGCAGATGCTACCAGCCGCCGCCCGTTGCGGTGATTCAGGCGGACGCCATGGGAAGAGCAGAAGCTGGTTCGATATTTCAACGGCCAGCTGTTCGCTATACAGATTTGAAATCAGTTGCAGCATCATGTCCAAACCAGCCGTACCTCCGGCGCACGTCACGATGTTACGATCAATACAGTAAAGCTGTTCACAGACGTTTAGCCGTGGGAAACGCTCTTCAAACCCTGACTTCCAGCACCAATGTGTGGTCACGTGACTTTTATACAGCACGCCTGCTCGTGCCAACGCGTATGCACCCAGTTCAACACCTATCAAAGTAACTCGCCTACGAGCTTGGTGTTTTAACAAACTGTTTAGTTCTGCGTGCTCGTAACTTTCTGCACCCCAGCTGCCAAAAACTGCAATGACGTCCACCGCTTTTTCGGCATCGCTACCGATGCGGGGAAGAGGTGAGCAGTGACACGACATGCCGTTACTGGCGATCACATTCCCAGGTTCTGGCGAATAGTATTCCCATGTAAACAAGTCTTCTGATGATAAATAGTTAGCAATTCGCATCGGCTCGACGACCGTTGTTAGCGTCATCATGTTGAATCGAGGTAAAAGCACAATACTGATTGTTCGCGTTTCGGTAGTCACATTGCACACCTTGTTGCGTATATTTGGAGATTGCGTGCTCGAACCGGTTAATGTCAACGAAAAAACGACAAATCTGTCGAAATATTTACTAGAGCTAAGGCGCTAGTGGGAAATAATTTTTCCAATATAGAACTGTTGGAGTACTAGACGTGAATTTTGAAGTCATCTTGACTTGTGCCGTAACGGGTGCGGGCGATACCACTGGGCGCAGTGATCTGGTTCCGATAACGCCACAACAGATTGCCGACGATACGATTGCAGCCGCTAAGGCCGGTGCATCGATTGCGCATCTGCACGTTCGCGACCCTGACACTGGGAAAGGTTCGCGGGATCCAGCCTTGTTCAAGGAAACTGTCGATTTGGTACGCGCCAGTGATACCGACATAGTCATCAATCTGACTGCCGGTATGGGGGGCGATTGGGTACCCGATGAGAACGATCCATCAATGCCAGGTCCCGGCACCGATATGATTGGAGCTGACGAAAGACTCACACATGTAAAACAATGTTTGCCGGAAATTTGCTCTCTTGACTGTGGCACATTGAATTTCGGCAACGACCACGACATTTACATTTCAACACCGCCGATGCTGCGCCGCATGGCAGGCTTAGTACAACAATGGGGCGTGAAACCAGAACTCGAGGTGTTTGAGCTTGGTCATATTCGCTTTGCTCGACAAATGATCGAGGAAGGTCTTATAGATAATCCACCCATGTTTCAAATTTGTCTTGGCATTCCTTGGGGTGCTGATCAAACTGTCGACACGATGAAAGCAATGAAAGATCATCTGCCTCTTGGTGCGAGTTGGGCCGGGTTCGGTATTTCGCGAATGCAGATGCCGATGGCGGCAGCGGCTGTTGTTATGGGCGGTAATGTGCGAGTGGGTCTTGAAGACAATCTGTATCTTGATCGTGGTGTCTTAGCTAGCAACGCCCAACTTGTGCAACGCGCAGTGGAGATCATTGAGCGCATGGGTGCACGGGTACTCACCCCACAAGAGGCACGCAACAAACTCAGATTGCGTGGAGCGACGGAGCAATGAAGCTGACAGGCATCGCTTATCGTCAGCGTTTTTCGATAAGTAATGTCAACGGAGCCATCGAATCTCATGAACAATATTAATTCACACGAAAACGAATTACTGGTATCCACTGTGCGATCCTTTATAGAGGAAGAAATTTTTCCTCACGAGGAGCAAGTAGACAAGCTTGGCGAGGTTCCAGAGGATCTGGGCAAACAAATCGAACAACGATCAAAAGATGTTGGTTTATTTGCAGCTAATCTGCCAGAAGATATCGGTGGCGGCGGCTTGAGCAAGACCGCCATGGCGCTAATGGAAAGAGAATATGGCAAAACAAGCCATGCGCTGCACTCCTGGATTGCTCGACCGACTGAAATTCTGCTCGCCTGCGTAGGAGACCAGAAAGAACGCTACTTGATGCCTTGTGTCACAGGTGAAAAGCGAGAGTTGTTTGCTTTAACCGAACCAGAAGCTGGCTCTGATGTGATGGGTATGAAATCTAACGCGAAGCGTAATGGTGATGATTGGATACTCAATGGCTCCAAACATTTTATATCTGGGCCTTGCATGCCAGACTTTGCCATTGTATTTGCTGCCACTGGTGTTGATGAAACACCGCGTGGACCACGCAAACGCGTCACAGCATTTTTGGTTGATGTGGGTATGCCGGGGTTCACTATCAAGGAAGGAAGTCGCTGCGTTAGCTATCGTGGATATAAAACGTTTGAACTTCACTTTGATGATGTTCGTCTAGGCCCTGGTCAAATTCTAGGAGAAGAGGGCAAGGGTCTTGAGCTGTCAGGCAACTGGTTGGGTATGGGGCGTATCTGGGTTGGTGCTACTTGTTGCGGCAAAGCCGAGCGATTGTTTGCAATGGCAACGGAATGGGCCGCTAATCGAAAGCAGTTTAATCAGCCTATTGGCAGGTTTCAGGCAACAGGCTTCAAGCTTGCGGACATGGCAATAGGTATACGCACGGGTGACTTGATGGTTATGGACGCCGTCGCTCGTGCCGAGGCCGGAACCATGAGTGACAGTGATGCAGCCATGGTAAAAGTGTACTGTTCGGAGATGCTCAATAGGGTCGCTGATGACACTGTTCAGATCTTCGGTGGCATGGGATTGATGGAAGAGTATTCGGTGCAGCGGTTGTGGCGTGATTCACGACTCGAGAGAATCTGGGACGGCACCTCCGAAATTCAGCGACATATCATCTCTCGAAGTCTGCTCCGAGAGCACGGTGCCTGAGAGCACAAGCGATGAATCAAACTCAACGCGCCAATCTACATCGACTGTTTAATCCCCGTCATATTGCCTTCGTTGGTGGGCAGGATGCAGCTATTGCCATTGGGGAAGCGAAGCGAATAGGATTCACTGGCGACTATTGGCCCGTTAACCACAAACGGGAAACATTGGCAGGCTTTGCGTGTTACAGCAGCGTGGAGCAATTACCCGAACCTCCCGATGCCGTTTTTTTGGCAACACCGGCACGTTCGGCCATTGATATTTTGCAGTCACTAAAAAACATGGGTGCGGGTGGTGTGGTTTGTTATAGCGCTGGTTTTGGTGAAGCAGGCGATGCGGGCCGAGAAGCTGAACAGCAGTTAATTGAGGCGGCAGGCGATTTAGCCTTGATCGGACCAAACTGCTACGGCGTAATCAACTATCTCAACTCCGTTGCACTTTGGCCCTTTGCACATGGTGGTGCGTGCCCAGGATACGGCTGTGCTGTGATAACACAAAGTGGCATGTTGTCATCTGATTTGACCATGAGCCAACGTTCGCTGCCACTGACGCATATGATCTCCATCGGAAATCAGGCGGTTCTGAGCATGGAGGATTTGATTGAAGAGCTCTGTCCGGATGATCGCGTGCGCGCTATTGGCTTGCATATCGAAGGGTTGAAAGATGTCGGGAGATTTGCCGATGTAGCGCAACAGGCGCTGGTGCTAGGCAAGCCTATTGTTGCACTTAAAACGGGTTCATCAGCAATAGGTAAACAACTAATATCCAGCCATACCGGATCATTGTCCGGTGAGGATGATCTATATAATGCCTTGTTTGCCCGAACCGGCGTGATTCGAGTTTACTCACCGGCGCAATTACTGGAAACGCTTAAGTACATTTGTATTGCTGGTGTTCCGAGTGGGCCACGAGTGGCAGGCTTTACCTGTTCAGGAGGTGGCGCAACAATGCTTGCTGATCTAGCAGAGCGTACCTGTTTACAGTTTCCCGCTGCATCTAAAGGCACTGCAGAGAAGCTGACCCAGTTGTTACCTCCGATTGCTACGGTGTCGAATCCGCTTGACTACACAACGCCTATTTGGGGGCAAGTAGAACTCACGCAACCTGTTTTTGAACAAGCGCTGGCTGATGGCCATGATGTAGCTGTGTTGGTTCAGGATTATCCAGCATCGGGTCTGGATGAATCCAAGCCACTATACCTTGCTGATGCGCATGCCTTTGCACGGGCTTGTAAGTTAGCGGATGTGCCTGCTGCAATATGCAGTACGCTTCCGGAAAATCTTGATATTGATACCCGTGAAGATTTAATTAACAAAGGTGTAGCGCCGATGCAGGGAATCAGCGAAACGCTGGAGGCTATAGCAGGTGTATGGCAGTGGCAACAACGCCGGGATCTTATAAGGGCCGCGCCTTTAAAGTCATTGTTCAAATCTCAGTTCGCTAAATCAATCCGTGCCATTGATGAGGAGCAGGCAAAAAAACTTTTGTTATCAGTCGGTATCCCAATACCCAGTGGCATGCTTTGCAAGCAAGCTTCTTTGCTAGAGGCAGCGCAACAGCTTGGCTATCCTCTCGCGATAAAAATGATTCACGAAAAACTGTTGCACAAGACTGAGGTGGGTGCTGTGAAATTGAATCTGTTATCAGATGCGGAGCTTGTGCTGGCTGCGTCTGACATGCAAGCGTCTGTTTCTTCGTGTCAGCCTGACGCGCTTAACGACCAGTTTTTACTCGAGACAATGCAGCCTCCACCCATCGCAGAGTTAATTGTGTCGATTCGTCGTGATGAGCAGTTTGGCGTGGCGATGACACTGGGTGCTGGCGGCACATTAGCGGAGTTGCTTGATGATGTTGTGACTGTGTTGCTGCCAACAACAACAAAGGATCTGACTTTGGCACTTTCAGGTTTGAAAGTTCACAGGCTACTGGCAGGGTACAGACTAAAACCTGCCGCCAATATGGCGGTTCTGATCAATGTATTGATTCGACTCGGGGAGTTTGTTAACACTGCTAAGCCAGGCATTGTAGAACTGGAAATAAACCCCTTGTTTGTCTATGAGAACAAAGTGTGTGTGATAGACGCATTAGTGCACGTCCAAAATGATGGTTGACTGGAAGGTGTGCTGTGTTCCAACCCCGAAATTAGTGCGTTTTTTCGCCAATTCAACCAAAACCATGGCGGATAATCAACAATTAATAAAAAAGGGAACTTCATAATTAAATTTGCATGCTAGGCAAAGAGAAGTTTGTTCCTTGCATTATTACGCAGTATTGACCTGCGCGGTAATAGATGCAGTGGATAACATTACGGGGAGTTGATGACTGATTTTACTCAATTAGGTAGTTTGCAAGTCAGCAACGTTTCGAAATATTTCGGAAACTTCCGCGCGGTTGATAGCATCAGCATTGATATCCGCAAGGGTGAGTTTTTGACGCTGCTGGGGCCATCCGGATCTGGCAAAACCACGCTATTGATGATGATCGCGGGTTTTCTGAATATATCCAAAGGCGACATCGCGCTTGATGGCGCTTCGATTGCTGATGTACCGGCAGAAAAGCGTAACTTCGGGATGGTGTTTCAGGGTTATGCGCTGTTTCCGCATATGACAGTGCGCAACAACATCGGCTACTCCTTAAGTGTACGCAAACGTTCAACAAGCGAGATTTGCGCCCGAGTGGACGAGATGCTTGAGCTCGTTCAGCTACAGGAATTTGCCGACCGCAAACCAGGACAGCTCTCTGGTGGTCAACAACAACGAGTCGCTCTGGCTCGCGCGCTGTGTTTTGCACCGCCCGTACTGTTGCTTGATGAACCCTTGGGTGCGCTCGATAAAAAGCTGAGAGTAGAGGTGCAG
>JBLHWG010000144.1:0-12188 GCA_047629055.1 Halioglobus sp. | reverse complement strand
CGTGGATGCCTATTTTTTCGTTATTAACTATCGGGTAACCGTTGAAGGTTCGATAAGTGGAGCCGTCTCAAAGGTGTGATAAGGAGCTGGTGATGCTACCGTCCACTCTAGTCCGCGGGCACCTTCCCAAACTTCATCCGTTGCCTTTTCACCACCTTTGACGCACTTGACGATGATGTACACGAACATCAATTGGCTAAAACCAAAACCAAAGGCTCCGATGGTAGCGATCATGTTCCAGTCAGCAAACTGCAGACTGTAATCAGGTATACGACGCGGCATTCCGGCCAGTCCAACGAAGTGCATTGGGAAGAACAGAACGTTTACGAAAACAGTGGAGATCCAGAAATGCATTCGACCCAGCTTCTCGTCGTACATATTACCGGTCCACTTAGGCATCCAGTAATAAGTAGCCGCCATCAGCGAGTAAATTGCGCCGGGCACTAATACGTAGTGGAAATGAGCCACCACAAAGTACGTATCGTGGTACTGAATGTCAGCAGGTGTGATCGCCAGCATAAGACCTGACAGACCGCCAATAGTAAACATGATAACGAAGCCGATAGCGAACAGCATTGGCGTCTCGAAACTCATGGAACCCCGCCACATGGTGGCAACCCAGTTGAAGACCTTAACGCCTGTTGGCACCGAGATCAGCATGGTGGAGAACATAAAGAACAGCTGTCCAGCCAATGGCATTCCGGTAGTAAACATGTGGTGAGCCCAAACGATAAACGACAAAAAGGCAATAGAGGCCGTCGCGTAGACCATTGAGTCATAACCAAATAGTTCTTTACGAGCGAAGGTTGGGATGATGGACGAGACAATGCCGAATGCAGGCAGGATCAGGATGTAAACTTCTGGATGTCCGAAAAACCAGAAAATGTGCTGGAACATAACCGGATCGCCACCACCTGCAGCGCTAAAAAAGCTAGTGCCGAAGTAACGGTCAGTTAGCAGCATGGTTACCGCGCCTGCGAATACCGGAATAGTGGCAATCAGCAGATAAGCCGTGATGAGCCATGTCCATACGAACATAGGCATTTTCATGAATGTCATACCCGGTGGACGCATGTTGAAGATCGTAGCCACGATATTGATCGAGCCCATGACCGAAGAAATACCCAGAAAATGAATAGCAAAGATAACGAACGCAAAGCTATCGCCCATCTGCAGAACCAGAGGTGGGTACAAAGTCCAACCACCCGCTGGGCCACCGCTGTCCATAAATAACGTGGACAACATGATCGTGAAAGCGAACGGCATGATCCAGAAGGACCAGTTGTTCAATCGTGGCATCGCCATGTCCGGAGCACCGATCATCATCGGAATCATCCAGTTGGCCAGACCAACAAATGCTGGCATAACTACGCCAAAAATCATGACAATAGCGTGCATGGTCGTCATGGAATTGAAAAACATAGGATCCACAATTTGGATACCCGGTTGAAACAACTCAGCGCGAATGATCAACGCCATTGCACCGCCGATAAAAAACATAACCAGCGAGAACCAAAGGTACAGAGTTCCGATGTCTTTATGGTTGGTCGTGGTGACCCAGCGCATCAAGCCTGGCGCAGGACCGTGGTGGCCGTGATCGTCGTGATGATCATCTGCGGCGTGGTGGGTGACGTCGTTATAACTCATCAGTTGACTCCCATAGTTGTGTTCAATTCAGGTAACGACGCAACGCTGGATGGTGCGCTAATATCGATACCATCGCGCAGAGATTTAATATGTGATGGCTGAAGCATATCGCCAGTACTATTTCCGAATGCATTTCGCTGGTAGGTAATAACAGCTGCAATGTCTGAATCGCTCAGCACTTCACTGAACTGGCTCATCATTGAACCTTCAATACCGTTCATAACCGTAGCGACGTGCTGATCCATACTGCCAGTAGCCACTGCACTGCCGGCAATAGCGGGGAACATACCAGGGATGCCTTGCCCTTCGGCTTGGTGACAGCTCATGCAGTTAGCTTGGTAGACGCTCTCACCAACGCTCACAAGCTCTTTGTGAGCCCATTGACGCTCTGCCTGATCTGCAATGGAGGCCATCGCCATTTGCTTGTCTGCAATCCAAGTATCGAACTCTTCCTGAGGCACAGCGCGTACAACAATTGGCATGAAGCCGTGGTCACGGCCGCAAAGCTCTGCGCACTTACCATGGTAAACACCTGGCTCTGTTATCAATGCCCAGTTTTCGTTGATAAAGCCAGGAATCGCATCTTTCTTGACCGCCAGATCAGGCACCCACCAAGAATGGATGACATCTGCTGCTGTGTGCAGGAACCGGATTTTTTTACCGACCGGGACGACTAGCTCATTATCCACTTGCTTTAGATAAACACCACCTTCACTGCCGTCACCTTTCCTACCAGCCGAAAATATTGCCTGCAGATCCACATCAGAACCCATTTGGCGGGCTTTATTATGGCTGGGATCTAGCTGGCTGTAGAAGGACACCCCGCTGTCAATGTACTCATACTGCCACCGCCACTGATACCCAGTGACTTTGATAGACATATCAGAATCGCTGAAATCCTCCATTTTGATCAGTACGCGAGCCGCTGGAATAGCCATGGCGATTAAGATGATCAACGGAACAACCGTCCAGATAATTTCAACTGTGGTGCTCTCGTGAAAGCTGGCAGCCTTGACGCCTTTTGATTTGCGATGCGCATACATCGAATAAATCATGACACCAAACACCGCAACACCAATTATGCAAACGATATAAAAGATCCGCATGTGGAGGGTATAAATCTCCTTGCTCAGATCCGTTACGCCTTGCGGCATGTTCAACGCTCCCCAATCTGCCCAGGCACCTATAGGTACCATTAGCAGAACCAACGACAGGAGCGCCCAACGGGAAACGTTAGACGTCATAAATACTCTCCAAAATATTAAAAAAAACTTTTTAGCGCCTGAGCGCTGCGACTGTTGAACACAGGCCTTTGCCACTCACAAACCCGAGTCCGTCAAATTCAACCCAAAAAGCTCTGAGTCAGCACCACTATGGCTGTTGCTGACTCAGAGCAACCTTCAATTCTGTGTACAACTCTTTCTTCTCTTCCCGATTAAGACTGGATCCCAGCACGTAACGTTTTCCGTGTGCACAAAGGCTTAAATCTCCAACCTCAAATAGACTCTCTGAACACTTGTACGACAAGCGACTGAACTGACGCGCCAAGTTTACAGTGACATCGGGTTGATTGTAGCCCCACTCCAAACGAATCGTGTCATTGGTAAGTGTAATTACTTCCTTTCTAGACAATCTTTTTAGGGTTAGGTAAAGGCAAACAACAATAAGTACGATTTCTGCACCCGCAAACGGTATAACCATCCAAAACCCAAGAGTAGCCAAACCAATGGCAATTCCCATACAGATGACGCCAAGACTAGCTGCAAGATACAGGTTGGCACGCCAGCTCATTGACTGATTGCCTTTAACAATAAATCGCGTAATGCTGCCGTTTTCCTCTTGAATTTCAATCATTGGTTGCGCTCATGCCTACGCTTCGACGTATTCTAATCTTCCTTGTATACGAATTGCAGGAACGCTCGGTTGTTCTTTACTTAACTCCAGCGAATGTCGTGCTGGCCAGCAAAACGTCAACGCTTCGCTTTAGAGCTCCAGGACCCGCGCAAACTATCTACCGATATCTTGAATTCGGAATCAGTGTTTTTCCGTGGCGGATGTAATTCTCCTTTCCATCCATGGCCGTGAACCAACTCCAATGTCACTACAAATCTTTCCATACCAGCAGTTGAGTTATCGAGTGACTTGAGAACACTTGGGGCCATCAGTCCCAGTCGTCGCCCATTCGCTATGTTTGCAGCTCCTAGGCATCTTAATTCCTTCTGCAGAGCACTTATTGACGGATAGCTCACCTGCAGCACATCGCGATCCAATACCGGCGCCGCAAACCCCGCAGCCATCAAAGAATCACCGATATCGTGCATGTCAATAAGCCCGAATGAATGCATATAAGTATCGATACCAGCCCACGCAGCACGATATTCCATAAGTGTATCGGGTCCTGCGGTGGTGAACATGAACGCACCTCCAGGCTTAAGAATTCGCTCTGCCTCCTCGAACACACGATGCGGAGAATGGCTCCACGGCAGCAATAAATTAGACACCACCAAATCAAATGTTGCCGCAGCAAAGGGTAACTCGTGAGGATCACAGGTTAATCGCACTGGACCCTGAGGCCGTTTGCGCAGCCAACTTGGCCAACTACGAGGTAACGAAATCGGTTTCTGTGCCGCCAGATCGCTCCCGATAATTTGCGCATGGGGGTACATCTGCTGTAAGGCATCAAGTTGATAACCGCTTCGGCAACCCAGGTCCAGAACACGAGCTGGCTGAATTGCCAATAGCCCAAGACGCTCCTTCAGCTGTTGAGCGATAGATTCGAACACTGCCGAATGCGCATCGAATTCGCCCTGTGACTTTAGAAACTGCCGACGCACTTGAGCCACCGAGCCGGGCTGAATCAACGAACTCATGAATAAGTTTTGCCTAGTGAACGAGTCAACGGGTCAGATATTGAACCCAGTATTCTTATATAGTCCAATGTATCTGTCTCAATTAATTGGACCTCTATACGTGTTTAGCGCAGATCTTGCCATACCCGCTCTGTTTATTGCAGTACTCTCCTACCTGGCAGGGTCAGTCTCTACTGCAATCATTGTGTGCAAAGCCATGGGCTTGAAAGATCCAAGGACCGAAGGCTCGGGAAATCCTGGCGCAACCAATGTTCTCAGGGTAGGCGGGAAATTGCCCGCGGCACTCACTTTACTAGGGGATGCTGTAAAAGGCTTCTTACCGGTGGTGATTACAGCAGCACTAGTCGACCACCCTGCCACCATAGCCCTGGCAGCCTTTGCCGCTTTCCTGGGACACCTATACCCGATATTTTTCGACTTCAGAGGTGGCAAAGGCGTCGCTACAGGTTTTGGCGCACTATTCGGGCTCGATTTGACCATTGGCACATTAGCCTTATTGACTTGGTTGGCTATCAGTCTGGCATTTAAACGTTCCTCTCTGGCCGCATTAGCAACGTTTGTATTGGTACCCTTTTATCTACTGTTTGAGGGACAAATGACCTTCGCAGCAGGGTTTGTCATGATCGGCGGTTTTATCTTCTACACCCATCGAGCCAATATTCAGCGCCTTCTAGCTGGGACTGAACCCTTGATCGGTAAAAAATAACTCCACCTACGAGAGACTGGCAAGCGGCCATCGAGGATTAATACTGACACCCAGCTCAGAAGATTCGCCTCGGCTCAGTCGCCACGCACCCGCCAGAGCAATCATAGCCCCATTGTCCGTACAGAATTCCAGACGCGGATAAAAAACTTCTATGTTTTCGCCGCCAAGCTCGTCTGCAGTTGCTCGCAAAAGTCGATTTGCACTAACACCACCGGAAATGACAAGCCGACGTAACCCGGTCTGTTGCAGTGCCTTAAGACTTTTACCCATCAACACCTCGACAACAGCCAGCTCAAAGCTTGCTGCAAGGTCGGCTTTGAATTGCTCCTGCTCGCTTTCATTACCTGAAAACGCCTTGAATCGAGTAATCGCTGCCGTCTTCAAGCCACTAAAACTAAAATCCAGATTGGGGCGATCCATCATAGGCCTTGGCAACTTCACGCGGCTTGCGTCCCCTCGCAGAGCCAACCTAGACAAAGCGGCTCCACCCGGGTACCCCAGACCCAACATTTTCGCGGTCTTATCAAAAGCCTCTCCTGCGGCATCGTCTATAGATTCTCCCAACAACTCATACTCACCCAAGCCAGATACCTTGACCAATTGAGTGTGCCCACCAGACACTAACAAGCACAGGAATGGGAATTCTGGCGCGTTTTCTTCAAGCATCGGGGCTAGTAAATGCCCCTCCAGATGGTGAACCCCCAAGGCGGGTTTTTGCAGCGCCCAGGCTAGACCTTGAGCCATCATTGCCCCGGTCAAGAGCGCTCCAGCTAATCCAGGACCAGAGGTATAAGCGACCGCATCAATATCTTTCACCGAAAGCTTGGCCTCGCTGCAAACTTGACGCGTAAGCGGGACTAGCCGCCTAACGTGATCGCGAGACGCGAGTTCAGGAACCACTCCGCCGTAGAGGGCGTGCAAATCGACCTGACTGAACAGTGCGTGGGACAAAAGACCTCGCTCCGTACAGTAAAGAGCAAGGCCAGTTTCGTCGCAAGAGCTCTCGACACCAAGTGTGATCATAGGAATATTCAAAGAATTACCAAAATATTTGAGTTTATGGCACGGAACCCGTTATAGTAGAGGGCTTTCCGCCGTTCAGCTGAGAATTACTTAATGCCTTCAGTACGTGTCAAAGAGAACGAACCCTTCGAAATGGCCCTGCGCCGTTTCAAACGATCTTGCGAAAAAGCGGGAGTTCTTACAGAAACTCGCCGTCGTGAGTTCTATGAGAAGCCGACAACCGAGCGTAAGCGCAAGGCTGCAGCGGCTGTTAAACGCCACCAGAAGAAGGTTTCTAAAGAATCTTCTCGTCGCGTAAGAATGTACTAGAAAACACTGCTGATAGCTGGGTCAATGACCCGGTTTTCTGTGGTTTTTCACGGTTGAATGAACCGCCACCTTGGCGGTTCCGTAAACTCTTAAGTAGATTCGTAGTTTTGCTCCAACGCCACCTTGGCTCATCGAGGTAAGTCTTGGCGCGTATAATTTGTCACTTTAATACTAGTCATTCGGAGCAAAATGATGAGTGAAACCCGTCAGCGCGTTCTGGAAGACATTAAGACAGCGATGAAAGCCCGCGACAAACCTCGCCTGGCAACGCTGCGACTGATGTCTGCCGCAATCAAACAAAAAGAAGTCGATGAGCGAATTGAGCTTGATGAGGCGACTACTTTGGCTATTTTTGACAAGCTGCTGAAACAACGTCGAGAATCTATAAGCCAGTTTCAAACTGCAGGTCGTGACGACTTGGTAGCGCAAGAACAGGCCGAATCCGAAATAATCCAAACCTATATGCCAGCAGCGCTGAGCGACGACGAAATCGCCGCGGCTATTGATGCTGCAATTGCCGAAACGGGTGCAGAGTCTGTGAAGGATATGGGAAAAGTGATGGGGCTAGTCAAACCCAAACTTCAGGGGCGCGCTGACATGTCCTCTGTGAGCAAGACCATAAGAGACCGACTGAATACTTGATATTTTGCCAAACGCAGACCCGATGAGTGCGTTGAGGGCAGGGACAAATAAATGAGTGACATGAATTTTCAATTTCTGGAACTTCCCAGAAAAGACCCTAAGAAGGTCAAAGCCCCTATCCGAATTAAGCATTTTAAAGAGATCTACGGCCAGTATTCTGCAGAAAAAGCAGGTAAGCAAGCAGGCAGGTGTATCTCTTGCGGCAACCCTTATTGCGAATGGAAGTGCCCCGTGCACAACTACATTCCCAATTGGCTGAAACTTGTCGCCGAGGGCAATCTTTTCCAAGCCGCAGAAATGTCGCACAAGACGAACTCCCTGCCAGAAATGTGCGGCCGTGTTTGCCCTCAAGACCGGCTATGTGAAGGTGCATGCACACTAAACGACGGCTTTGGCGCTGTCACTATAGGCTCTATTGAGAAATACATTACTGACGAAGCCCTGAAACAAGGGTGGCGTCCCGACCTATCCGACGTCATACCGACCGGACAAAAAGTGGCCATCATCGGCGCCGGACCTGCAGGCTTAGGTTGTGCTGATGTACTGACTCGCAATGGCGTAAAGGCGGTTGTCTACGACCGGTATGCAGAAATCGGCGGCCTCCTTACGTTTGGCATTCCCCCGTTTAAATTGGAAAAGGAGGTAGTCTTCACACGCCGTGAAATCATGGAAGAGATGGGTATCGAATTCAAATTGAATACAGATATTGGTAAGGACATTCCTTTCCAGCAGCTTCTAGATGAGTACGACTCTGTTTTTCTTGGCATGGGCACCTACACGTCCATGCGGGGTGGTTTCCCTGGCGAAGATTTAAAGAACGTTCATGAGGCCTTGCCGTTTCTGATTTCCAATGTGAATTACCAGTACGGCTGGGACAAAGATAAGGACAACTTTATTAACCTTGAACACAAGAATGTGGTGGTTCTAGGTGGTGGTGATACCGCTATGGATTGCAATCGCACATCCATACGACAAAACGCTAAGTCGGTCACTTGCGCTTATCGGCGTGATGAGAAGAATATGCCCGGATCCCGTCGTGAAGTCAAAAATGCGAAGGAAGAAGGTGTTAAATTTTTGTGGAATCGCCAACCCATTGAATTGGTTAGCGATGAATCTGGGCAGGTTACGGGCGTAAAAGTCGTAACTACTAAAATGGGCGCACCAGACCAACGCGGCCGGCGTATGCCTACAACGGTTGAAGGCACAGAAGAAATCATTCCCGCTGATGCTGTATTGGTGGCATTTGGTTTTCGACCCAATCCCGCTGACTGGTTTACCGATTTTAATATCACCACCGACGATTCCGGCCGAGTGGTTGCTCCAGAAGCTTCACAATTTGCCCATCAAACTACCAATCCTCAGGTGTTTGCTGGTGGGGACATGGTGCGCGGATCAGATTTGGTCGTAACGGCGGTGTTTGAGGGCAGAAATGCAGCAGACGGTATCGTTAAGTACCTTGCAGCCTCAGCTGTTGAAGCAAAGACTCCCTAATGAATTCACCGCTAAAGAACGATCTGTACCTCCGAGCTCTCAACAGGGAAGAAACAAAACGAACCCCTGTTTGGGTCATGCGCCAGGCTGGCCGTTACCTGCCTGAGTACCTGAAAGTCAGAAAGCAGGCTGGAGATTTCATGACGCTGTGCAGCACACCAGATTTGGCGTGCGAGGTGACTTTGCAGCCACTGGATCGATTTAATCTAGATGCTGCGATTTTATTTTCCGACATCCTCACTATCCCTGACGCAATGGGGCTCGGATTGCATTTCGAAACCGGCGAAGGCCCAAAGTTTTCAAACCCCGTTCGCAGCCGAGCAGATGTCGAAAAGCTCCCCATTCCAGATCCGATGGATTCGCTAAAATACGTCATGGACGCTGTATCAACCATTCGGCGAGTACTGGATGGACGTGTGCCTCTAATCGGTTTTTCAGGCAGTCCATGGACTCTGGCCACTTACATGGTCGAAGGCGGTGGGACCAAGGATTTTTCCAAAATAAAGGGAATGCTCTTTAGTGATCCTGACTCATTGCATCTGTTATTGGATAAGACCGCTCAATCAGTCGTCAGATACTTGAATGCACAAGTGCAAGCGGGTGCGCAGTCACTTATGATATTTGATACCTGGGGAGGTGTGCTGTCTCCGGACAATTACCAGCAGTTCTCTTTGTATTACATGCAGCAGATTCTTGACGGACTTCAGCGAGAATCGGAAGGCCGTAAGGTACCCGTAACGCTATTTACGAAAAACGGCGGACAATGGCTGGACATCATGGCTGAGACAGGTTGCGATGGCCTGGGAGTTGATTGGACAACAGACCTTGCTGATGCTCGCGCACGCACCAGTGATCGTGTTGCTTTACAAGGCAACCTTGACCCATCAGTACTCTATGGAGATGCCGATACGATCCGCCATCATGTTAAGCGAGTACTTGATAGTTATGGACAAGGCCCTGGACACGTCTTCAACCTGGGTCATGGCATCCACCAATTTGTAAACCCGGATCATTTGGGCGTCATGGTTGAGGCGGTACGCGAGTTCAGCACGAAGGACTAATAGTCAGCCCATTGATATGTCTTGCGCGCCAATTAACATATGGCGCGCAAAAAACTATCGAAAGAATTACTAGAAGAGCTGTTCAACCTCTTTAGCTTTTTCCTGTTTGGTTTTTCCCGGCACAACAACTTCGCCCGTTGACGCGCCTTGCTCGGCATCTTCAATGGCCTTTATTTCTTCCTCATCAACCATGTTGTCTTCCAGAAACATTTCCATGATGGTGTTCTCACCAGCGGCGGGCTCTCCACTTTTACGATCGATGCGGACCATTTTTATGCCCTCAGGCACGGGAATTTCTATCTGAGGCGTCCCTGCCACTGTGTTTAGCATGAAGCTTGTCCACATTGGAAGCGCTGCAACCCCGCCTGCCTCACCCCTACCCAGAGGGTCCAGCCCGTCTGATCCAATCCATGCCGATGCCACAACCGCACTATTAAAACCAACAAACCACGCATCTAGCTGATTGTTTGTTGTACCAGTTTTACCCGCCAGATCCTGCCGCCCTAAGGCCTTACCGGCACGCCTGCCAGTTCCACGCTCAACAACCTCCTGCATAATGCTAGTCATAACGTAGGCGTTGCGTTCATCAATCACTCGTGGTGCATCAACGGCATCGAGTAATATTTTTTTCAATTCGTAACTAGCCGCAGCACTTTCAATAGCCGTTGCATCTTCATTCGATAAAACAGCTAGACTGGCTTCGTCTGACGTCGCTGCCCCTGCAACAGGCTCACCGTTTTCAGAGCCCATTTCTGAATCTAAAGGATTCCTTAGCGATGGGTCACAGTCGTCGCAGAGCACCACTTTTGGCGCGCTATACAAAACATTACCGCGTGGGTCTTCTACCCTTTCAACAAAATGGGCGGGGACGCGATAACCACCATTAGCAAAAATGGCAAAAGCTGAACTCATTTCCAAAGGAGATACAGAAGCGTTTCCCAGAGAGAGAGACAAATCCGGCGGCAGGTGTTCTTCTTTAAAACCGAAACGTTGAGCATACTCAACTGCAAATGGGACTCCTATTTCTCGAAGCAACCGCACGGACACCAGGTTACGCGACTTAACCAAGGCCTCCCGCAATCTTGTTGGACCAAAAAATCGACCACTATAGTTAGACGGCCTCCACTCCCCTTCAAGAGCATCATCGTGGAACACGACTGGCGCATCATTATAGATAGTTGCTGCGGTATCTCCTGCGCTCAAGGCAGCAGAGTAGATAAAAGGCTTGAAGGTGGATCCAGGCTGACGCCGAGCCTGAATTACACGGTTAAACTTACTACGATAGTAATCATACCCACCCACCAGTGCCGTAATTTCCCCAGTCGATGGCTGCATAGCGATAAAAGCGCCTTCGATCCCAGGCTCCTGCACAAACCTCGCAGTGCCATCATCGCGGACCTGAAGTGCAATAACATCACCAATGTTCAATACCTGCTCTACTGATTCAACTTTTGCGCCTCGTTTATCAGTGGTGAGTCGCTCGCGAGCCCACTGAATATCTTCGAAAGGCAAAACGTACTCCTGGCCAGTCTCAGTCACAACGGTTGCGGTGTTGTCCACCAGAGCAATTACAGCAGCAGGTAGCAGATCCCCCGGATCACCCAACGCGCTCAAGCGCGCCGATAGTATTTCTGAATCTGCCATGGATTCGGCATCAATGGTGTCGATAGGCCCAATGTAACCATGACGTCTTTCATAGTCGTATAGTGCATCACGCAGTGCTGCGTTGGCGGCACGTTGATCATCTGACTTGATGGTGGTGAAGACTTTGTAACCCGCATTAGCCCAATTTTTACCGAATAACTGTTGAATGCGTGATCGAGCCATTTCACCCACATAGTGGGCTTCGACCTCTGGGGTTGCATAGTGCCGCGTCGCAGTGACCGGCTGCGCAACAGCGACGGTGTAGTTTTCCTCGCTAATCATGTCTAGAGCACGCATACGGCCCAGCACATAGTCACGCCTGAGTAATGCCCGCTCCGGATTTACAACCGGATTGTAGCGAGATGGCGCCTTGGGCAAGCCAGCTAACATCGCTGATTCAACTAGATCAAGTTCGGAAATTTTCTTGCCGTAGTACACTCTGGAGGCGGCTGCAAAACCGTAAGCACGGGTGCCTAGATAAATTTTATTGATATAAAGCTCTAAAATTTCATCTTTGGCCAACTCACTTTCGATTTTGAAAGAGAGGAAAATCTCACGAATTTTTCGATCGTAGGTCCTTTCGTTGGATAGAAAGAAGTTCCGGGCAACCTGCATCGTGATTGTACTTCCACCAGGACCTTTACGGCCGGTTTTTACGAGGAACACTGCCGCGCGCACCAACCCTTGCCACGCAACACCCGGGTGAGAATAAAAATGCTGATCCTCCGCCGCAATGATCGCGTTTTTTAAGCTTTCGGGAACCTCCGAGATCATTACCGGTTCACGGCGTTTCTC
>JBLHWG010000143.1:0-12280 GCA_047629055.1 Halioglobus sp. | reverse complement strand
TGAAGCAAGAGATTATGGATAAAATCGCGGGTGATCTTGCACCACAGCTCAGTTGGCTATCAGCGATTCGTAAAGCACTGCCTGAAAACGGACTGTTTGTTGATGAGTTAACACAGATCGGATTTGTTTCGCGCTTTGCCTTCCCCATTTTTCAGCCACGTACTTTTCTGTCAACGGGTTATCAGGGCACTCTGGGTTGGGGCATTGCTACTGCCATTGGCGCTGCACATGCACGCCGTGACGTGCCTGTGGTTTCAGTTACCGGAGATGGAGGAGCCTTATTTAGCATAACTGAGCTAGCCACTGCAGTTCATCATAAGATTCCGGTCAATATCGTGGTAATGAATGACAACGCCTTTGGCAACGTGCGAGGGATACAGCGCGATGAGTTTGATGGCCGCTATATAGCCTCTAGTCTAACGAGTCCTGATTTTGTTGCACTGGCAAAAAGTTTTGGCGTAACGGCCGCTCGGGCACACACACCTGTGGAGCTGGAACTAGAGCTTGTTAAAGCTATTGCCAATGATGGTCCGAATCTGATTGAGGTGCCTGTGGGTGAATTTCCATCACCATGGAAGTACATTCAGTTAGGGCAGGTAAGAGGCATGTGAAGGAATATGCGAGATCCATTTCACAGGCGGTGTCTACTCCTGTGATTGTGTCCGTGAGTGTGCCGCACCTACGTCCGCTTATAACCCATCGAGGAATCTAGTAAGTGTTGGGTATAGGGGTGGGTGGATTTAAGTTGTCGCATATCCTCAACTGCCAGCATTTCAACAATCTCACCGTTTTGCATAACAGCTATTTTTTCACATAGGTGGCCAACCACCGCAAGATTGTGGGAAACCATCAGATAAGTCAGGTTCTGCTCTTCGCGTAAATCAGTTAACAGGTTGAGAATCTCTGCTTGTACTGATACATCGAGTGCTGATGTGGGTTCATCTAATAACAGGATAGACGGAGAGGGCGCCAAGGCACGCGCGATTGCGACACGTTGGCGCTGCCCACCTGAGAGCTGATGCGGATAGCGATAACGGAACTGTGGCCCAAGCCCGACATCAGACAGCAACTTGTCTATGCGATTATCGATGTCACGGTACTTATGCAGTGACAAGGTTTCTGAAAGAACCTGATCAACCGAATGCCGAGGGTGCAAGGATGCATATGGGTCCTGGAAAACCATTTGCACTTCACGGTAGAAAGTCTTGTCACGCTTTTTGCCGAGTGCCTGCCCGTTGACTTTCATCGAGCCCTTCCAGGTGTTGACAAGTCCGGTGAGTGCCCTAAGGATGGTGGACTTACCTGATCCACTCTCACCTACCAGCCCAAAGGATGCGCCTCGCGGTAATACAAAACCTGCAGACTTAACGGCATCAACTCTATCCGCGTCCTGCCCGAACCAAACTGAGAGATCCGATATTTCAATAGCTGCCTCTGCTGCTCCATCAGTCGTTGCAGAAGAGGCGGAATCCATGTGGCTACTTTCACTCATGCTGGTCCACTCGCACCATTGGCGCCGGTTGTTGTATCGCCAGTGGAGTTAGTTGCCTGCTCAGTTGCGATGTCGCCATCCATCCAGGCATCCTCACGCTGCAGTACTTGCAGACGATCTACTGGGGTGTCGAGACGCGGCATTGAATTCAGTAGTCCCTGTGTATAAGGATGTTTCGCTTCATAGAGTTTGTCTGCCTGACAGGTTTCAACCACTCGTCCTCCATACATGATCAATACCCGATCGCAAAATGCAGAAACAAGACTCAGATCATGGCTGATGAAAATCAAGCCCATGCCACGCTCTTGTACTAGCTGATCCATGATCCCAAGCACTTGAGTTTGCACTGAGACATCCAGCGCTGAAGTGGGCTCATCGGCAATCAGTATTTGAGGGTTTGGAATCAGCATCATCGCTATCATAATGCGCTGCCCCATGCCCCCTGACATTTCATGTGGATAAGCACGAAATACTCGTTCACTATCCCTGATAGATACCGCTTCCAACATCTCAATTGCACGGCCCTTAGCGGCCTTGCGACTGATTTTCTCGTGTTGTAGACAGGCTTCTACAATTTGTTCTCCCACACGCATTACCGGGTTAAGTGAGAATTTTGGGTCTTGCATCACCATCGATATACGCTGACCTCGTACCTTGCGCATTTGGCGCTCAGATAGATCCATCAGGTTTTCACCTTCCAATGAAATGTGATCTGCGGTAACGACTCCCGGGTGCCTGATAAGGCGGAGAATTGCACGACCCGTTAACGACTTGCCTGAGCCGGATTCTCCCACAATACCTAAACGCTCACGGCCCAGAGAAAAAGATACACCACGAACAGCGTCAAATACACCACTACGGGTAGGGAATTGCACACGCAGATTTTGGACGTCGAGCAGACTCATAGTTTATCCATGCATTTCATGAGCGTACTGGAATTACCCTCGAGTACTGCGGCTGTATTCAGTGTGCTAAATTTCATGACGATCACTTGCCATGACTCTTGGGATCTAGCAGGTCACGCAAGCCATCTCCGAGTAGGTTAAACGCAAGGCTGACTACAAAGATAGCCAGCCCTGGCATGGTTGCTACCCACCAGTGATCAAGAATAAAACGTCTGCCCTCTGCGATCATGGCACCCCATTCAGGGGAGGGGGGGCGCGCTCCCAGGCCAAGAAACCCGAGACCTGCAGCAGCTAGAATAATACCCGCCATATCAAGTGTGATTCGAACAATCAAAGAGGCTATACACAAAGGCCAAATATGCTTTGTGATTATTCTAAGCGCCCCGGCTCCCTGTAATTTAACAGCACTGATGTAATCTGAACGACGGATGCTGAGCGTCTCGGCGCGCGCTATCCGTGCATACGGTGGCCATGCCGTTAGTGCAATGGCAAGCACCGCGTTCTCGATTCCGGCACCCAAGGCTGCAACAAACGCCAAAGCCAATACCAGTCTTGGGAAAGCCAGAAAAATATCTGTAATTCTCATCAGTATAGTATCTGCCCAGCCACCGACGTAGCCTGCAACGGTACCTACCAGTAAGCCTGCAACTGGAGCAATAAGAGCGACCAGAGCAACGATGTAGAGCGTAATTCGGGAGCCGTAGATCATGCGGCTCAAGATGTCGCGCCCTAGGGAATCCGTGCCAAGGATATGGTCTGGGCTGCCAAGTGGTTGCAATCGATTGGAAAGCTCTTGCGTGAACGGATCATGCGGTGAGAGTAGCGGCGCAAAAACTGCGATGAGTACAAGAGCAATTAGGATACAAAGCCCGAGCAAAGCGAGACGGTTTGATTTGAACTCCAGCCAGCCGTGGTACCACGCAGAAGCGCGTGCCTGTGCACGTGACTTAGGCACATCGGCGTTTAACCAGTTGCGTAGGCCACCTGCTGACTTGCCAGTGGAGCTGGGCTGAGTGGGATTGGGTGGCAACGAATTTTCCTGATTCATTTGGCGCGTGGATCAAAAAACGAATACAAAAGATCAGACAACACATTTAGACAAACAAACACTAGCCCGACGACAACCGTGCCGCCAAGTACTGCATTCATATCTGCCGACAATAATGCTGTTGTGATGTAAGAGCCGATACCCGGCCATGCAAATATAATTTCGGTGAGCACCGAGCCTTCCAGCAACCCTGCGTAGCTCAAGGCAATAACCGTTATCAACTGAACTTTAATATTGCCGAATGCATGTCGCCAGATAACCGCCGACTCTGAGAGACCTTTGACCCGAGCGGTGGTTATGTATTCCGCATTGAGTTGCTCCAGCATAAATGAGCGCGTCATACGGCTGATATAGGCAAGGCTGTAATAGCCCAGAATGGATGCTGGTAAAATAATATGGCTGATGGCGTCACGGAAAATTTCCCACTGACCATCAAGCGCGGAATCAATCAGGATCATTCCAGTTACTGGAGGCACAACGTCGACGTAGAAGATACCGACCCTGCCAGGGCCGCCGACCCAGCCCAGAATGCCGTAGAAAACCAGCAAACCGATAAGCCCTAGCCAGAAAATTGGCATGGAGTATCCGACCAGAGCGATCACTCTGGCAACTTGATCTATCCACGTATCTCGTTTGACTGCTGCGACCATGCCAAGTGGCACGCCGACAATAACCCCAATCAATGTACCGATAGAGGCGAGTTCGAGAGTTGCCGGGAATACACGTTTGATATCTTCCGAGACGGGACGGCCATTTAGATAAGACGTACCGAAGTCGCCGTGCAGAACGTCCCAAAGATAATAAAAAAACTGCACCAATACAGGTCTATCAAGACCCATTGCCAGATACGCAGCATCGTAAACTTCCTTAGTGGCACGCTCACCAACAATTGAAATCACCGGGTCGATAGGCATGACCCTGCCGATTATGAAGGTGACAAACAACAGCCCCAGCATAGTGATAGCAATGGAGCCGAGGGTTTTCGCAACGCGAAGTGTTAGTGACGATGCACCGCGAATGGCGGAATTCATGCCCACATAGTCGGGAGATTTGCTGCCGGGATTGCCCCCTGAATTTTCAGGGCCTGAAGAAGACATAGGCAAACCCGGCTCAGCATTCGGCTCAGCTTGAGCCGGTTTGGTATCCATTTAAAGAGACTGCAATGTAGAAGTTGTCTGCTACTTAGTCACAGGCCAGTATGAAACTGCTGTAATAGCGCCACCGAGACTCAAGTTGGATACACCTTCAGCCAGACCTGCCTGCTCGATCTGTTGGTACATAATGGCAAATGGGGCTACTTTAAGAAAATCTCGCTGGATCTCTTCATACATTTGTCGACGCTTGTCAACATCACCTTCGGTCACGGCCAAAGCTGTTTTCTCGCCAATAGCACCCGGCTCCCAAGCATTTCTGTACGCCAGTAAACCAGTGGCTTTTACTTCATCAGAATTGTCAGGATTAAAGGCAAAAGTTCCAGCATTGGTTTGTGGGTCAGGGTAATCAGGACCCCAAGCACCAACATACAAATCAAGTTCACGTGCGCGGTAACGAGTAAGAATCTGCTTGCCAGTTCCAACAGTTATCTTGAGTGTGATACCTGCTTGTGCAAATGTGTTTTGCAGAGTCTGAGCGATTTCTATGCGTTCCTGCGCTTCACGAACACCTGCTTCAATTTCAAATTCGCCAACACCAGCTTCTGCTAACAGAGCTTTTGCTTTTTCGATATTGAGACTGTAAGGCTGGTCATCAATAGCGCCTAGATAGGTTGCTGGCAGAAAGTTTTGATGAATGGTGTACTGACCATTCAAAAAGCTGTCTTGCATACCTTTGTAGTCAATTAAATATTTGATAGCTTCAACGACTTTCGGTTTTGACAAAATAGGGTGTTTTTGATTCATTGAGATGTACATCAAGCGACCACGAAGTTCATCGTGAATCTTGACGCCAGCTTTACCGGTGATACCTGCAATATCTTCTGGGTTCAGGTTGCGTGCAACGTCAATATCACCTTTTTCAAGCATCAACCGTTGAGTAGCACTTTCCTGTATGTGCCTGACGATGACACGCTTCATAGCGGGAGCACCCATATGAAACTCTTCGTTTGCTTTTAAGGTGACAGATTCATTTGGCTTCCAGCTAACAACCTGGTACGGGCCTGAGCCAGCCGAGTTGGTTTTGAGCCATTCGTTACCCATATCGCCGTCGACTTCATTGGCCATAACGGTCTTTTTGTCGACGATGCCACCAATAGTTGCTGTTAGGCAGTTCAGGACAAAAGAGGTGGCGTATTTCTGGTCAGTTGTGATAGAAACGGTATTGCCATCTGCCTTGATGGTTTCTGCAACGTTGTCTTTGTTGAAGCCGAATTGGGTCAGAATAAACGATGGTGTTTTTTCCAGTAACACGGCACGTTGCAAAGAAAACTCAACGTCTTCAGCTGTCACAGGATTGCCTGAATGAAACGTCATTCCCTCAACTACGGTGAATGTGATTGTTTTACCGTCTTCCGAAACTACCCAGCTTTCTGCTACTTCTGGCTCGTAGCCGGTAGTAAGGTCAGCCGGGTTGAAATTCACCAGCTTGCTGTAGACGTTACGGATAACATCGCTGCCTGCAAATTCAAATGATTGCGCAGGATCAAGTGTCGTGATGTCGTCGATGCGGTTAGCGATAACCAGCATGTTTTTCGGCGTTGCGGCAAAAGATTGTTGCATTGGCAGAGCCAACAGCACAGGCGCTATCGCTGCAATCGCGATCTTTTGAATTGTACGCCGCCTACCCAAATTGGATAGGTTCGAGGAAATAAATTTTTTCATGGTTACTTCTCCTTGTAATTATTAATGTAGATCTACTGGCGGAAAAATACTGGTGAGTTTATATTTTTTCTCCCGCCCAGCTTACACCCTCAACCGATAAAATTGAGAGTATTTTGTTTGAAGGATGAATTTCCTTCATTGGTATGTTGCCGAGTGATATAAACGCTCTGTGTTAGTGCCCTACCTGTGCATACTGCCCAATCGATGTGCGCTGAGGAGGACTGTTGATGGGGTATGCAGAGTTGCAGTTCGAATGGTACCCGCGATGAATTCAGGGATGGCACCGAGCGTAGCAAATTTCGAATCGGGAACCGAATTGAAGCGGGACTGATGATTCGTAAATAATCAAGTCGGCGCTTTGTAATCGATTTGCGAGGCCTGTTTCATCGCTTTAACACCATCTTCAAACGTCATCATTGGTGTGACATGGAAGAAGCGCAAACCTCCGCCTGCCATGCAGCGCAATTCAAATGCCTTGATGGAAATATTATCAGGCATTTCAATCACGGCAGTTGAGTCGTATTCACCAAAACATATCCACGAACCAACAAAATTTCCGCCCATACCCTCTACTAACGGAATCATCGCCGCCAGGCGGTTTTCGGGTTTCTCGACAAGTTTTGCGATTGAATCTGCAGTAAACGCGATTTGTATCAGATAGACAGCCATGGAAAAAGTCCGTTGTTCATGAGTACTGAATGCCCCTTTAAGATGGTGTGACGTATTGCATGGTGATTGCAGCATCCAGTGTGTTACTGACAGTGCACAGCTCTTTGGTCTTTGTCAGGATTTGTTCCCGGTCGTTGATCGATCCGTCAAAGTCAAAACTAACCATAACGTCGAAACGATCAATTCTATGCGGCAAACTTTGCGCCTTCTCAGCTGTGACGTGAACCGTGAGATTACTCACAGACAAGGTTAGCGATGTTGCTGCCATCCCTAATGAAATATAAATACAGGAGCCCAATGCACTGAGCAATAAATCGGAAGGTGAAGAGTTATCGGGTCCAGGCGTTAACCCCACACTTACTACATGGCCGCCTTCGCTGACAGATGATATTGACTCTGGAGCAGGGGATGTAACCATCAAAGGCCCGTATGACTTGCTTTTGATTTTTATATTCAATGCATACCTAGCCTATTCTATTAACCGATAGTCGCGCTTGTTGCCCATGTCTTTTCCAGTACTTTTAGCCAGTTACCGTGACATAGTTTTTGCATTAGCTCATCGTTGTAACCATGCTCTTTCATCGCTTCGCGTAAAGCGACCAAACCAGCAACATCACTGATGGGCTCTGGCACTACCGTACCATCAAAATCAGATCCGAAGCCAACATGGTCCTCACCTAAAATCGAAATCAGATGATCGAAGTGTTGCAGCACCACCGACAATTTACAATCAGGGAGCTTGCGGCCATCTGGTCGCAAAAATGCGGTGCCAAAATTAACACCGACCATACCGTCGCTCTCGGCAATCGCTGCTAGTTGTTTGTTAGTCAGGTTACGTGCATGTTCACACAGCACATGTGCATTGGAATGGGTTGCCACTAGCGGTTTAGTTGAGTGCTTCGCCACGTCCCAGAAACCAGCTTCGTTTATATGCGATAGATCCACCAGGATGCCTCGACCATTACAACGCTTGACCAGCTCTACACCCAGTTGCGTAAGCCCATCGCCGGTGTCCGGGGATGACGGAAAACGAAACGGCACGCCTTCGGCAAAAAGTGTATGACGACTCCAGACAGGACCCAAAGATCGCAGCCCTGCGCGATATAAAATCTCAAGAGAATGAAAATCAGGGTCAATGGCCTCACAGCCTTCAATATGCATTATCGCGGCAATTACACCGGCATCCATGCATGTTTGAATATCCCCGACGGTGGTGCATATTTTCAACGCACCAAGTTCTTCTAGTCGCGCCAGTATTGCGGCCTGGTGAAGCGCCACAGGTAGCGCATCCTGTACATCGATTGGTGCAGGCAAAGGCAGATCATATTGCTCTTTCTGCATGAGAATATTACGCTCTGCCCGCCCGCCTGGTGAGGGAATATAAATGGCAAAAAAACCACCAGCAAAACCACCAGTCTTGCATTTGCCAATATCCAAATGGCTTGGCCTTCCGCTAATAAACGATTCAGCAGCGAGCACGCCTCCATCGGCATAAAGCCGCGAAAGTAGATCGTTGTGACCATCCAGCGCAAGTGGTAGATGAGCAGGTACGTTAGTTGTAGTGTTCATTTGTAAAGCTTAAGTGGGCATGCAAAATCAATCTTATATTAGTTGTTCGCAATTGATCAGTGCTTACTAATTATGTCTGGCGCACCCAGTGATCCTCACCACGCTGTATCAGTGGTTCGGGATTGGCCTGCCAACCAAGCGGACGCACCGGGCTTTTGAGTTCATCACTCATCAGTCCCGTTCTTGCACGTCGGGCTGTGGGATCCGGAATCGGCGCAGCTGCGATGAGCTTCTGTGTGTAAGGGTGCTGCGGATTGTCGAGTATCGTGCGGCGTGGTCCAATCTCGACGATTTCTCCGAGGTACATCACTGCAATTCGGTGGCTGACACGTTCAACCACCGCAATATCATGACTGATGAACAGGTAGGACAGTTGTAATTCACGTTGCAGATCAAGCAACAGATTGATCACTTGCGCTTGTATCGAGACATCTAGGGCCGAGACCGACTCGTCTGCTACAATTAGCTTGGGTTGCATTGCAAGGCATCGAGCTATACACAAGCGTTGACGTTGTCCACCAGAGAATTCATGGGGAAACCTTAGCGCATGTTCTGGTAACAAACCAACAATGTCGAGTAACCGAATCACTTCAACGTCAGCTTCAGCGCGTGTACGAAGACCATGTACGATCATCGGTTCGCGGATGGCCGCGCCCACAGTCTTGCGTGGGTTGAGTGAGCCATAAGGGTCCTGGAAAATCATCTGGATGCGTTGTCTTGCTTCCCGGACAGTCTCAGGTGATGCAGTGGTTAAATCAGTATTCTCAAAATGGATCTCACCAGCTGCTGGTTTCACAAGTTGCAGTATTGAACGTCCGGTTGTGGATTTACCGCAGCCTGATTCTCCCACCAGAGCTAGCGTTTCGCCTTGGCGCAAAGTGAACGATACGTCTTCCACGGCATGCACCTGACCGCGAACCCGTCCAAGCCAGCCACCTCGCACGGGAAATCGAGTAGAAAGATGCTTAACATCAAGGATCACATTGCCTCGGTTGTCTGGCTCGTCCTTAGGCGCTGAGTCATTTGCCTCGGCAGATTGAAACCGTCGGGGCAGGTCGGTCTCGGACAAGGAGCCTAAACGCGGAACAGCCGCCAGCAACTTTTGAGTATAGGGATGCTCTGGATGCGCAAAGAGGGATTCGGCAGTGCCTTCCTCCACTTTGTCGCCAGTGAGCATGACCACCACACGATCAGCAATCTCGGCGACTACACCCATGTCATGAGTGATGAACATTACCGCCATGCCCACATCACTTTGCAGTTCGCGAATGAGTTCCAGGATCTGTGCTTGTATGGTTACGTCCAGCGCGGTGGTGGGTTCATCGGCAATTAGCAGTCTAGGCTGACAGGCAAGTGCTATTGCAATCATGATGCGCTGACGCATGCCGCCAGAGAACGTGTGTGGGAACTCGTGCAGGCGGTTTTTGGCATCAGCAATACGAACAAGGTCAAACAGGCGCAGGGTTTCCACACGGGCGGTTGACGCATCCATGCCACGGTGCCGTTGCAGAACCTCGGCTACCTGGAAGCCTACAGTAAGCACAGGATTCAGGCTGGTCATTGGTTCTTGGAAGATCATGCCGATACTGCCGCCGCGTACATCACGCATGTCAGATTCGCTAAGATCCAGTAGGCTGGTACCGTCTAGTTCTATCCGGCCTTCGATGCGACCGGTTGCTTCTGTTACAAGTCGCATGATCGACAGAGCGGTTACCGACTTACCCGAACCGGATTCACCTACTACAGCCACTGTTTCACCTGGCTGTATTTGGAAGCTAAGATCACGGACGACAGGCATCCACTGGCCATCGACCCGAAAGGAGGTCGTCAGGCCTGAGACTTTAAGGATCGGGCTTGTCATGTTATTCCTCTCCTCTGAGGCGAGGATCGATCGCGTCGCGTAGCCCGTCACCAAGCAAGTTCAACGCAAATACAACGATTAGAATGGCAATCGATGGAAAAAATGCAAGCCAGAAATTGTCGAGAATATTTTCAAAACCCTCACGGATCATGCTGCCCCAGGTCGCGGTGGGTGGGCTGACACCAAGGCCGATGAATGCCAATGACGCTTCTACCCGAATGGCTGTGGCAAGCCACAAAGAACCCATAACTAGAACTTCGGGCAGGATGTTCGGCAGAATGTGACCACTCATCAGACGAAGGTGTGAATAACCCAGCGCCCGCCCGGCCTCGATGAATTCGCGTTCCTTGACGACAATGGTGGGTGCGCGGGCGATTCGTGCAAATGGAGGAATCGCGGTCAGTGCAATCGCGATGATCAGGTTGGATACACTGGGCCCCATCATGGCGACGATGATCAGACCGAGTATCAGTGATGGAAAGGCCAACAGCACATCCATAATCTGCATCACGATGATGTCGATGCGACCACCAAAGTAGCCAGCCATCAGCCCTATGGTTGTCCCTATAAACAATGCGGAGGTGATCGACACCAGGCCGATCATTAGCGAGATCCTAGCCCCGTAAAGGATGCGGCTGAAAATGTCGCGCCCGTAAGCGTCCGTGCCCATCCAGAATTGGGGTGATGGGCCTTGCAAACGCTTCAGAATATTCTGATCGAGCGGGTCGTGTGGTGCGATCCAGGGCGCTGCTAATGCTAGCACGCACACAAATGCAAAAAGGCCCAGTCCTATCCAAGATGTCTTATTGGTGTTGAAGGCCTTGATCAGCCCTACCATCAACGCTTTTAGCGTAGCTCGGTAGTAGGACATTTGACTCGTGCTGGTGACGGCCGGCTCGGAGTTGGGGCTATCTGTGCTCATGAGTATTTGACTCGTGGGTCAATCAGACCGTAAGTCAGGTCGGTTAGCAAGTTCACAACCACCACCATCAGCGTGTAAATCACCATCATGCCCTGCAGCATCGTATAGTCTCTTTGGTTCAGGGCCCCGACGATTAGTCGACCGAGCCCGGGACGGTTAAAGACAATCTCTGTCAGTACTGAATTACCGATTAAGATGCCTAAATAGAGTCCTATGACGGTGACTACCGGTATCATCGTGTTTCGCAGGCAATGCCTCCAGATGATGGCTCTAAAAGCAAGGCCCTTGGCCTTGGCGGTGCGGACATAGTCTTGGCCGAGTACTTCGAGCATAGCTGAGCGCGAAACACGGGTGATATAGGCCGCCATGATCAGGCCGAGATTAATAGCTGGCAATGCCAGGTCAGACAATCGCTCACCGATCGTTGTGCCCTGGCCCGTACTCATCACTGGAAACCAGCGCAGTGATATGGCAAAGGCAAAAAGTAGCAATACAGCAGAGACAAAGGCCGGAAACGACAGACCCAATAGAGATACCAGGCGAATTACATAGTCCGGGAAGGAGTTGCGCCGAATGGCGGACCACACGCCTAAGGGTATGCCTATGACGGCCCCCAATATCAATGCTGCCGCTGTGAGCTCGATGGTGGCCGGCAACACATTGACAATTTCCTGGATAACAGGGCGCCCCGACACCAGTGAAGTGCCCCAGTCACCCACCATAACGCCCTGCATGAATTCGAAGTACTGAAATATAAGTGGTTGATCGAGACCCAGTCGTGTGCGCATAGCTTCTATGGCCTGCTGGCTTGCCTGGTCTCCTAGAATCACCATTGCAGGATCGCCTGGAAGAATACGCACCAGAAAGAACACGATAGTCAGAACAGCTAGCAACGTTATGCAAGCAAAGCCTAGGCGTTTGAGAATGAACCCACTCATGAGTTATTTGTGCCGTTTGTTACAAAATAATTAAACGGCCAGTCGCCATTGCAGCGTCTG
>JBLHWG010000142.1:0-12314 GCA_047629055.1 Halioglobus sp. | reverse complement strand
ATGCTATGGCACGTGCAATAAGGAACCGCGACCAACATTGTCAGTTTTACGGTTGCACACAAACACACAATTTGCAGATTCACCATATCAAGCACTGGGCAGATGGTGGGACAATCCAGATTCCGCGTAGTCGATGCCAATGGGCAGGATATCCGCAGCAAGTATTCTGCGTTCAATTGTAAACCTGTGATTACTTCAAACCCTGGTTCCACTAATAAAGGCGATGTTCAATTTGGATCGAAAGCTGACTTCCAATTTGCATCGAACTCAGATCTCCCGTTTATATCAAAACCTATGGATCACAAAGTATCAAAGCCTATACATCCATTTGTATCGAGCATTATCCACTCCACACGTGTGGAGTGGGTTGGGCGGGGGGCAGGTTTATGATTCTTGTGTTACTGACTCATCGCAAGTCAAGCTATTAAGCAATTGCGGGCTGTTTGGTTGCTAATTGTCGTCGCCTGATTAAACCATGCCAGCACTTTTTTTATGGCAGCTGGGTGAGCGTGGGCAGGCGCCACTTCGCGGGCAGATCAATCGGGCCTCTTTTTCGATGCCGCGCTCCAGCCACGCAATGTTTAATAGTTTAGCGATTTGCCGGAGTTCGGTTTTGATATCCGGTGGTATCGTGACTGACCCGCCGTTAGTAATACAGGCGTCCTTGAGTGCCTGTGCGATAGCCAAGGCATCGGCTCCCTGAGCGGTTAGTGCAGGGTTGACGTCAATACCTGCGCACAGCACATGCCCGGTTCCGGACATGTCAGTAACCTTGACGGACTCACAGCAATAGATTCGTGGTTCGTCACCCACGTCAAGAACGGATATTTGGGCCGAACTTGTATTGCCCTCTGCGTTGATCATTCTGAACACTGCCCAATGCTGACAGGGGTCTTGCACCAGTCGCATGTTTCCCCATGGCAAAGGTATACCGTTACCACGGTAAACAGCGTGTAATCTGCCCGGTGGGTATGCATCAAAATAATGCCAATGAGAATAGGACGAAACAACGGTCATACGGCGCATGACGGTAGATGTAGTGACACCCACCATTTTGGCGACGCTAATATCATGCGCCTTTTGTTCGAGTAATCTTCTAAACGGCACCTTAGGGCACAGTAGTGCGCCTGCGAAAAAACTGCACTCAAAATCTCTCCATGCGTGCACAATATCTTGCGCATTAAGTGCGCTACTTGCATTTAAACCTAGCGCAATATTGTTAACAGATTCTTCTGCTTGTGGTCCGGTTGTCATCAGGCTCTTAACGCCATCGCCTTCATGCAGCACCTTGTGGCCAATGTATAACGCTAGGTCGTACTTAAGCCGTTCCGGTTGTTTTTGCATTAATTTATTAACGTAAATCGTCGCGGGTGCATCAAAGTAGGAGCGCACTATTCCTGAGTCGCTCACAGTCATTTTCGATTGAGCAGGCTGAGGTAGGCGGGTAAACCATTTGATTTTAAGCCCCATGTTGGCGCAGATATTCATCAATGCCTCCACGCTTAACGGCATCTGTTTCTTGCCGACGTTTTCTGCAGCGCGCTCAAGTTCTGGAAAGTGGTTCTGGTTGTTTTCTTGATGCGCGCGAATCAACAAGTGTGCGAATTGCCGCCCCGACACACCCGTTTGAGACAGCATCTCGGGGATAGCGTTTTGCAGTATCTCTTTGGAAAACAGAAAACCGGGTTCCAGAGACATGCCAGTAACGCCACCGCGGCTACCTTTGTCCGGAGCGATAGCCGCTTCTTCAGGAACATTATCCAGAAACCAGGGCACTTCCTTCTGAAATACCTCTGCAATGACTGTGAGCATTTGCTCACTGGGATGGCGCTTTCCCCGTTCAATCATCGATATATAAGACACAGACGGTGCAGATTCTGCGTCCAACTTTACACAACGCGCCGACAAATCATCCATGGTCAAGTTGTTGCGCTTGCGCAAGTTCCTGATTTTAGTGCCTAAAAAGTGTGCGTTACGTATGGAAGAGGCTTTCGACATGCATCACCAATGTTTTTTGTAAAATTCACAGTGTGTAATTTCTATTGTGAAATTCTAGTTCATTTTTGAATAGACTGCCGCTAAGCCTTAAAACAGACGAACTACGGCAGCCGTGGACTCGTCAGTTAATAACTTGGAGTAGACACCATGGGTATGACTCAACAGTTCAAAACATCAGCTGACTGGGATCAGGCAACCAATTTTCTCGATCACAGCTTCCCATTGGCTGAAGGGTCTCATGCCTCGGCAACTGCGTACCTTGTCTACTTTGACCACCTTCTCGTTATTCAGGCTGACGGATCGGCTACTGGCTTGTCGAGTCCATCGCAGTTTATAGAGGCAGGTGGTAACGAAGAATCACCAACATCGATTCTGCTGGAAAATAACGGTCTGCAGGTGGAGATTGAGCCTGATCAGGCATGTGCCAATGTAAAGGGTGCAATGCCAAATCACCGCATGCAACTACTCACTAAAGTTTAGGTATCACAACGCCAGCCCTTAGGTTCAGCGTTCAATCAGCTGATCTAAACACTTCAAATTTAAATTCATTTCAATTAGAGAATTACTTTCGATGAATCCGTACCGTACGCTTACCGCAGATGCCGCAGATACTATCGCAGCTAATGGCAATAATTGGGCTGCTATCAACCCAGAAAATGTAGCTCGTATGCAGCTACAGAATCGCTTCCGCACAGGGCTTGATATTTCACGTTACACAGCAAAAATTCTGCGTGACGATATGGCGGCTTATGACAAAGATCCTTCTCAGTACACTCAGTCTCTGGGTTGCTGGCATGGATTCATTGCCCAGCAGAAAATGATTTCCATCAAGAAGCACTTCGGTACAACCAAAGGTAGCTACTTATACTTGTCAGGCTGGATGATTGCTGCGTTGCGATCTGAGTTTGGTCCTCTTCCTGATCAGTCCATTCATGAAAAGACTTCGGTTCCTGCACTTATAGAAGAGTTGTACACGTTTCTTAAGCAAGCTGATGCCAGAGAATTGCGTCATTTGTTTACCGATCTTGATGCTGCACGTGCTCAAAACAACCAGGTTGCGGAAAAAGCAGTCATGGATAAGATTGATAACTTTCAGACGCATGTCGTACCTATCATTGCAGACATAGATGCAGGTTTTGGCAACGAAGAAGCAACGTATCTGTTGGCCAAAAAGATGATAGAAGCAGGAGCTTGTGCACTGCAAATTGAAAACCAGGTGTCTGATGTTAAGCAGTGTGGGCATCAAGATGGCAAAGTGACTGTGCCTCATGAAGATTTCCTGGCAAAGATCAATGCGATTCGTTATGCGTTTCTTGAAATGGGTGTTGATGACGGTGTCATCGTAGCGCGTACTGACTCATTGGGTGCTGGGCTGACACAGAAAATTCCTGTGTCTCGCGAGCCAGGTGATTTGGGCGATCAATACAATGCCTTTATAGAAGGTGATGAAGTCACGTCCTTAGCTGATATCGGCGCTGGTGACATTGTTATCCAACAGGGTGGCAAGACGATCAAAACCTCTCGATTGCCTAATGGTCTTATTCAGTTCCGTGCGGGTACCGGTGAAGATCGTTGTGTACTCGATTGCATAACGGCACTGAACAATGGTGCTGACATGTTGTGGATCGAAACTGAAAAGCCGCATGTGGGCCAGATCGCTGCAATGGTTGATCGTATTCGCGATGTTATTCCTAATGCGAAACTGATCTACAACAACAGTCCTTCATTTAACTGGACCTTGAGTTTCCGCCATCAGGTGTTTGACTCCTGGCAGGAAGAAGGCAAGTCGCTTGAGGCCTATGATCGTGAAGCGCTAATGGATGAATCGTATGATGAGACAGAATTATCCATAGAAGCCGATGCCCGTATTCAGGCGTTCCAGGCCGATGCTTCAGCTCGAGCGGGTGTATTCCACCATTTGATTACGCTTCCGACGTATCACACCGCAGCACAATCTACGGATACTCTGTCTAAAGGCTACTTTGGTGAGGAGGGCATGTTGGCCTATGTTCGTGAAGTTCAACGCCGTGAGATCCGCGACGGGCTGGCGTGTGTTAAGCATCAGGATATGTCGGGTTCTAATATCGGTGATGATCATAAAGAGTACTTTTCAGGCTCTCAGGCGCTCAAGGCCTCTGGAAAAGATAATACGATGAATCAGTTTGGCTAGGAGCCGCGCAAGCTCCTAGATAGTTTTGTTGCAGCGGCACCGTCTATTCTGGCGGTGTCGCTCATTTGAGATGCTCTGTACTAAGCCCTTCTACAGATCCTATCTTGATTTTATGCGCATTTAGGTCGAATATTATCGGCTCCCTCTGGAGCCGTGCCGCACCAATGACAGATCGCATTCCAACCGTTATTTACACGTTGACCGATGAAGCTCCGGCTTTGGCAACGTACTCCCTGCTGCCGATCGTGCAGACTTTTACTCAAGCAGCTGGAATCGCAGTTGAAACCAGAGACATTTCTCTGGCTGCACGTGTGTTATCACAATTCAATGACCAGCTCCCGGCTGAGCAGCAAACGCACGATGCATTGGCAGAATTAGGCGAACTCGCGGTTATGCCTTACGCCAATATCGTAAAGCTTCCCAATATCAGTGCCTCTATCCCACAGCTCAAAGAAGTCATCGCTGAGTTGCAGGCCCAAGGCTATGGCATTCCAGATTACCCTGACGAGGCGTCAAACGCTGCTGAGCAAGATACAAGGGCTCGATATGACAGAGTTAAAGGCAGTGCGGTTAATCCTGTACTAAGAGAGGGCAACTCTGATCGGCGCGCACCGGCTGCGGTAAAGAACTACGCCCGTTCCAACCCACATGCCATGGGCGCCTGGTCAAACGATTCCAAATCTCATGTGGCGCATATGGCCTCTGGAGATTTTTTCTCTAACGAGAAATCCGTCACTATGACTTCAGACAATACCGTTCGTATTGAGCATGTCGCTGCAGATGGCGCCGTCACTGTTCTGAAATCGGAGTTTGCTGTTTTAGCAGGTGAGATTGTTGATGCTACTTATATGAGTAAATCTGCTTTGACGGCTTTTCTGGCAGAGCAGATTGGAGAAGCAAAAGAGCAGGGTGTGCTGTTTTCCATCCATCTGAAAGCGACCATGATGAAGGTGTCTGACCCCATCCTGTTTGGCCATGTCGTACGAGCCTTCTTCAGCGACCTGTTTACCGTGCATGGGCAAGCGTTGGAAAGTTGTGGTGCGAATCCAAACAATGGCCTGGGCAGTATGCTCAACGCGATAGCTTCAATGCCAGAAGATCAACAAGCAATTGTCTTGAAAGCCATCGACGATGCTTATAAAACAGGTCCGGCGTTGGCTATGGTGAATTCCGAAAAAGGAATTTCCAACTTGCATGTGCCTAGTGACGTCATTGTGGATGCATCCATGCCTGCCATGATTCGGACATCGGGAAAAATGTGGAATCCCGCGGGTCAGCTGCAGGACACGAAGGCTGTGATTCCGGATAGCAGTTATGCGTCGGTCTTCGAGGAAACCATTCAATTTTGCCGCAAGCATGGAGCTTTTGACCCGGCGACGATGGGCACGGTCTCAAACGTGGGGCTAATGGCTCAGAAGGCTGAGGAGTATGGCTCCCACGACAAGACATTTGAAATGTCAGTTGCGGGCAGCGTAAGAGTGGTGGATGGTTTAGGTAATGAGTTGCTTAGTCACGTCTTGGAAACCGGTGACATCTGGCGCGTGTGCAATGTAAAGGATGCGCCCATCAGAGATTGGGTCCGACTGGCTGTTTCACGAGCCAAAGCGACCGGTAATCCAACGGTATTCTGGCTGGATGAGGCACGAGCTCACGACGCTCAATTGATCAAGAAGGTCAATACTTACTTGGCAGATCATGATACTGATCGCCTGGATATCAGCATTATGGCACCAGCACAGGCCACTCAATTCTCCTTGCTTCGCTTGAAAGATGGAAAAGACACCGTATCTGTCACCGGTAATGTCTTGCGTGACTACCTCACCGATTTGTTCCCCATTCTTGAATTGGGCACCAGTGCGAAAATGTTATCGATCGTGCCGTTAATGAACGGTGGTGGATTGTTTGAAACCGGAGCGGGTGGCTCTGCTCCTAAGCACGTTGAGCAACTGGTTGAAGAGAACCACCTTCGGTGGGATTCTTTAGGTGAGTTTCTCGCTATTGCCGTGTCACTGGAACATTTCGCTGAAACGGAAAGCATCGAGCGAGCGCAGGTGCTAGCCACGACACTGGATGCGGCCACAAGCAAACTATTGCTTGAAGGTAAGTCGCCGTCTCGCCGGGTCAAAGAGCTGGATAATCGTGGTAGCCACTTTTATCTAGCCATGTACTGGGCTGAGGCGCTTAGTCTGCAAGATGAGGATGCAGAGCTTAAGACTCAATTCGCGGGCCTTGCGAACGCGCTCAAAGAGCAGGAGAGCACTATTCTGGCCGAGTTGGGTGCCGTTCAGGGCAAAGCCGCTGATATAGGTGGCTACTATTACCCAGATGTTGAAAAGTGCATCGCTGTGATGCGTCCCAGTGGTACTTTCAATACATTACTGGCGAACGTTTAGTGGCGCGCAGGTATTGCAGGCCTCTTCTTTCTGAAGAGGCACAATTTACAATAAAATTCAGATAGAAATTACAGTTTATTGACGTTTTTTGGATTTTAAACAAGCGAATGGCGACTTTATTGACACTACTTGTCAACTTATCCACAAAATCTGTGGATAAGGTTGTGGATGAAACGATAAAACAGGGATGAAACCCCCGCCCTGTAACGGTCTTGTCAAATTGTTTATTAATTGAACAATAGTATTAAATTCAATATAAACAGTTAGTTACAACTTATACTTAAAGTGATGATGCGTTCGCATACAATATTAATGGAACTGCATCAACTTTTTTAATACCTGTGTATAAACGCTGGTTTTTGTCAGATCGTCAAGCACGAAAACTAATTTTTTCACATAGAAATCAACTTTTTTTTGCGAAAGATAAGCTTTAGTGCTGGACTTTTGGCGCTAGGGTGTCAGGACGCCTATATGTTGAAAATCTGCTCCCGGTAGTAGCGCAATTCCGCAATGCTTTCGCGGATATCGTCAAGAGCCAGATGGGTGTTTTCTTTGCTAAAACCATCATTGACCGAAGGCTTCCAGCGCTTCACCAATTCCTTAATGGTGCTTACATCGACATTGCGGTAGTGAAAGTAGGCTTCTAGTGGAGGCATGTACTTGACCATGAAGCGTCTGTCCTGGCCAATGCTGTTGCCACACATCGGACTCTTACCCGATTCAATCCAAGGTTCGAGGAACGCGATGGTCTCCTCGGAGGCGAACTCCAAGGTGTACGTGCTGGCTCGTACGCGACCCACCAGCCCTGAGGCGGTGTGATGCTCGGTGTTCCAGTCATCCATCGCTAGCAGTTTGTCATCATCCACATGGATAGCGATGACAGGCCCTTCTGCTAATGTGTTGAGCTGGGGGTCGGTTACGATCGTGGCAATCTCTATGATCGTGTCGATCTCAGGTTCCAATCCGGTCATTTCCAGATCGACCCAAATGAGATTGTCGTTATTGGTTGACATCAATTTGTCTCTGTTCTTATTCCTTGGTTAGTAGAGAAGTATTGACGATTCCACGCTGATTGCCAGAATTCTTTGAAACTATTACCTGAGCAAAGCGTTAGTTTCAATGTCGTAAGGCAGTAAACTGCGACAGAATATGCAAGCATAGTTCGTGCAACCTCACTCTCAGAACTCCATTCACTTTATGCAGCGAATCACATTTTGACCATTACTCCAGAGATCATCTACGCGCGCGTTGTCGCTAATTTCAGGAAAACGGTAGCTGTTCAGGTTGATGGGGCGGGGGCTATAGAGCAGGCCTATCCACTGGCTAAAGTGCCGCTTCTGGTTGCTGGAGATCAAGTGACCTGCTTACGAGAGGATGGTTTGCTGCGAGTGCAGGAATTAGCAACACGCGACAGCGTGCTTGCACGCGCTGATAAGTACAGTGTTAAACCTCTGGCGGCAAATCTAACGCATTTGGGCATCGTGTCGGCGAATCCACCGGGCATAGACACCTTACTAATTGATCAATTTTGCCTAGCTGCCCATCAAGCAGGCGTCGGGGCAGTGATCATTTTTAATAAAGCGGATCGGATGACGGCCGAGGAACGCGTTAGTGCTGAGGAGCTGTTGAATACTTATAAGAGTATTGGCTACCCAGCAGTCATGATCGATACGAAAACCGAAGATGGAATGCAGCCTCTTATGGACGAACTTCCGGGTCGTACCTTGACCATGGTGGGGGCTAGCGGTGTTGGAAAATCTTCCATCATTCAACGGCTGCTGCCCGACAAACATCTGGTCGTTGGAGCTGTCTCCAAAGCTACAGGCTTGGGTTCACACACCACCTCAGTCACTTTCTGGTACGACATGCCAGGTGAGGGTGCTATTATCGATTCACCGGGGGTCAGGCAGTTTTCGGTATCTCATCTGCCCAATGAGCTTGTGCGCAAGGGCTACCATGAGATGGCGCGGGCCTCCGAGTTATGTCGATTCGGTGATTGTTCGCACACGGTTGAACCTGCTTGTGGCGTATTGGACGGTATAAAAAGCGGGGAAATTGCCCGCTGGCGATATGATAACTACAAAAAACTGGCTGAGATTTAGTAGGCCATTGGCAACTCACTGATCGATGGGGGTGTCCGTTCGGTTTCCCCAATTTGACCATGCGCCATCCAAGGCCCGTACGTCGGTATATCCCAGGTGCTTAAGTGCCACATAGGTGACAGCTGATCGTTGATGGGTCTGGCAATACACAATGACCGTGTCGTCTGTCGATACACCTGCATCCTCGAGTTGAGCCTGAAGTAGTTCATCATTTAATAGACAGCCTTTGTCATCCAGCTGTGTCGTCCACTCCAGGTGATGGGCTCTTGGGACATGTCCGCCGCGTGCACTTCTCACATCTGTGCCTGCGTATTCATTGGCGCTTCTGACATCTAGGATTTTTAGTGAGCCTGTGCCTAGATTTTCCATGAGAAGTTCGGCGGAGATGACATTGTCTCCGACTAATGAGAGTGTCAGGTCGCCAGTGATGTTGGTTGGAACGTCTGTAGTAATGGGCAATTCCTGAGATAGCCAGTCGCCAAAACCACCACTGAGCCAACTTCCGACTTCATAACCATAGGCATCCAAGACCCACATGAGTCGTGCGGCGGCAGTCTCCTTGCCACCATCATAAGCAATGATCTGATCGCCAAGGTTGGCGCCAATTTGTTCAAGCAGGGTATTAACAGCTTCAGGCTGCGGCATTAAACCGCCCATGGGGGGTTGCGAACGATTCAATAGCGCCGCGGTGCCAGAGACCGCTCCTGGGATATGTCCTGCGGCATAGGCCTCAGGGCTTCGCAGATCAACCAGGCAGATGCGTGCGTCGTGCAGTGTTGCGCCGTCGACCCTCACTTGAGAGAGCAATTCGGCAAGAGCATTGGAATCAATTACAAGAGGAAGAGACATGTCGATTTTTCCGATCTAGAGCAGTTTTGTGTGCTGAGCGAGCTTTTCGTCGCGTTAGACCTGAACTATACCCAGAATTAAGGTCATAGTTGTTAACGGCCCGACAGGCTCACTTGGATATATTACTGATATGATTCTCGCACCGAACAAGGTGTCTTCAATCGCACCTCGAATCGCTCGAGGAGCGAAACCATTGAGTGATAAGGATATAGATCTAGCGCTCGTTCAGCGAGTGCAGCGTGGAGACAAATCGGCCTTCGATTTGCTCGTGCTCAAATATCAGCACAAGATCGGACATCTTGTTTCCCGATATGTCCATGATATCCACGAGTCGCAAGACGTTACTCAAGAAGCTTTCATAAAAGCCTACCGTGGTCTGAAGAATTTTCGCGGCGACAGCGCCTTCTACACGTGGTTATACCGTATAGCGATTAACACGGCGAAAAATCACCTGGTTACACGAAGTCGGAAAATCAGTGACACGGGAATTGATGCTGCTGATGCAGAACAGTTTGAAAGCGGTGGTGCGCTTCGCGAGAATGCCAGCCCGGATCGGGTCATGGCAACTGAGGAAATTGCGCGTGTTGTACAAGACACAATTAATCAATTGCCGCAGGATCTTCGAACAGCGATTACGTTGCGCGAGTTTGATGGATTGTCTTATGAGGAAATTGCCCTGGCAATGGAGTGTCCAATTGGTACGGTCAGATCTCGAATCTTTAGGGCTCGAGAAGCCATAGATACTAATCTCGAGCCATTGCTCGATGAGAAACGCAGGTAAGATATGTCAAATTCTAATCTCCCACCAATCAGTGAAGAACAGCTGTCTCAGTTGATGGATGGCGAATGGGATGGGTTAAATTCATCCCAATGTGTTGCCGGTATTTGTAAGGATGAACAGCTGCGAAGCAAGTGGTCGCGGTATCACCTGATTCGTGATTGCATGAAATCAGAGCCGGTATACGTGAACAATCAGTTGCTTGCAAATATATCTGCAGCCATTGCCAATGAACCCGCTTACAGCAATATCACTCCATTTTCTGCGTCTAGCGATGTTGTGAATCCAATTGCAAACAGTGAATCTGGCGATCAGGTCGGCGAAAATTCAGAGTCCGCGTCCGCGACTGCCGCCGCATCAAACAATACATTTTGGGGCACTGGGTTGAAAGGCTTTGCGGTTGCCGCAAGTGTAGCAGCAGTTACTGTTGTCGGAATGGATGTCTGGCAAGGGCAAAATGCCCCTGCTACGAATTCAGCGGGTTTATCTATTGCCATCAATACGGCGGTATCCAATGGTGGTGTTGGTGCTTTTTCACAGCAAGTGACTGGCGCACTGTTACCGCAAGTCGATTTTGTAGCTAATACGGGTTCTTACTGGGTATCTCCGCAAACGGCCGAACGCGTCAGTGATGAGGGACGGCTCAATATGTTCCTGTCTCAGCATCTTGAAAACTCTCCTACAGCTAGCCGTGAAGGGCTATTGTCTTACTCTCGTCTTGTTGCATATGACGATCAAGCAGCTCAGCAGTGAAATAAATCATGATGTTGTCCTCTATGTCTAATACATGGCTGCGTGCATCTGTCTTTTCGATGGGTTGTGCGATGGCGACTGGTCTGCCAGCCGTTTCTGCCGTGTGGGCTGGTGATCGCAGTACCGGGACCGGGACCGTTACCGGGACCGTTACCGGGACCGGGTCTGAGTCCGAACAGCGGGAGCTAGATCCTGCAAATTTAGTCAGAGAGATGTCCATGGCTCTGAAGATGCTCAACTACGAAGGCAGGTTTGTGCATGTGCAGGGCAGCAACATCACCGCCATGCACATCCTTCACTCCAGTGATTCCAACGGAGAGCTTGAACATCTGATCTCGCTCGATGGTGAAGCTCGTGAGGTGTTTCGCAATAACACTCTAGTGACCTGTATCTGGCCGAGCACGGAATCGGTTGTCGTTAGCAAATCCAAGCCGCGCGATTTATTGCCAAAATTAGATAGAAACCTAACCACGGGTAATCGGTACACATTTGCCTTTGGCAAACCAGATCGGGTGGCAGGAATTCTGACACATGTGGTCAATGTCATACCGATGGACAAGCATCGCTATGGTTATCGCTTCTGGATAGATCAGACCTCTAAAATGCTGCTGCGATCGCTTGTGTTAGAAGGGCCTGACAAAATCGTCGAGCAAGTCCTGTTCACCGAAATTGAATACCTGGACAGCATCCCTAAAAAGCGCTTTGAGGTTTACTCGAACGTCACACAACTCAGTTGGCTTGAGCCTAAGCGTGCGCTAGCCACATCAAGCTTAGCTGACACCCTGTCCGATCAAATTGATCGCGTTGGGTTTGTAGACTTACCCATGGGGTATGAAGAAGTCTCTGAAACGTATTCGCCCATGCCGAGCAATAGCACGCCGGTTAGTCATGTCATGTTGACTGATGGAATGGCGTCTGTGTCTGTGTATGTCGAGTATTTGGCAAAATCTGAACATAATCTATCGGCGATTGGTTTATCAAGCATGGGTGCCATGAATGCCTATGGCATGAGCCTGGATGACGCTCTGATAACCGCTGTGGGTGAAGTGCCTGCAGAGACCGTTCGTGCCATCGCTATGGCCGTAAAAATACGCTAGTGATACGAAGCGCTCGCGTTATAAGTGATGCACAGGCAGCTTCGAAAGCGGTGGTTGAAGTGGAGGGCGTTAGTGCCTGTCAGCGTTGTGCACGGGGTCAGGGTTGTGGCGCTGGAATTTTTAATCAGGGCATTCAGACCACACGATTAGACTGCTTTACCAGTGTGCCAGTCT
>JBLHWG010000141.1:0-12427 GCA_047629055.1 Halioglobus sp. | reverse complement strand
CAGTCACTACTATCGCCAGCACGCCCATTGCCAATACTGACTGGGCCGACACTCCGCGCCAGACGCGCTAAGACACCAGTGAACACGTTTCGTGTGATTGGGATTCCATATTCGCGGATATTATTTAAAATACGCAGCCCTGTCTCTGGACTATTGCGCGACATTACCACTACCTCCACGAGTGGCGCCTCATCGATGGCCACATGTTTTTATTCAGTTGGAGTAATGCCTGCACTAGAGGATAGCTTGCCCCTGACATCCGGAAGTCTGTACTACGAGTGACAATGCTAAAACATCGTCCTCAGCCGGTCCCTCACGTGACTGCGCAGCAGTTTTGGAAGAATGATTTCTATGCGGCCCATTCTTCCCATAAACTTTTCCACCAGTGGCTGAGTAGCGCGCATACCAGGTGTCAATTGTTGTCATCAAGCATACCGGCATCTTTTAGTGACTTGATGTTATCTTCGGTTATTTCCATGCATAATTTTGGATACTTGAACTCCTGCATGGCGTTCTTTCTCAGATGAACATTATTACCTACAATTTCGTCTAGATATGTGCGAGTAGTGGCTTTCTCAATGCCGCTAAATACACTGTTAAGCAGAGAAGCAGCACGACCGGTGTGTCCGGTGCTCCACCTCGACGAATCCATAACGCACTACGACTACTGGGTAACCGTCCATCCTCCTTAAGCACCTGGATACCGGTATCGTCTGACATCGCGATGTCATAGGCGAAGAACGTCTCTTGCATCAGGTCGTACAGAGGTTGTAGTTGCGAGGCACCGCCGATCAACCAGCGAGCCAACTTTGAGCGGCGCAGCTCAATCCCTTCGCGCGCCCAGATCTTTTCCTGGCGATATAACGGCGAGCCATCGAGAAGCCTGGTCACCATGGTGTAGCCCAGTATAGAGGGGCTAGCCTGGGAGCCTGGCAAAGGTTGCAGGGGCATCGGCGCGGTTTTGACACCACACGCCTTGCAGGCACAGGCGTACTTGAGCCGGGGTGCTTTTCCGAGGACCGTCCCCAGCAACGCTGGGCCAGCTGAGCATTGATTTGCTCTAACTTATCGATGATCCGTGACCTGCCAATCAGCTGCTTCTCAGACGCTTGCGCAGCAGCTCAATGTCATGGATATCGTTGGGAGAAGTGGCTGTTTTCACAGTGTTTATTATACTGGAATTATGTACAGCTTCCAAGCTATATTGGCTTAAAAATGAAGGGCATATACCGGTTCTTTATGGGGTCGCATGCCGTTTAGATCGTACCCATCGAGCAGGTAATCCAGTTACGCCTGATCAAGCTGGATCGTCTCGTTTTCAGCAAACCAATCCGGCCAGTGAAAGCGTTGTGTTTCAACGCGTTTATATAAAGCCAATACCCGTTCAGATGCCAGATCAGTACTTTGACTCTGCGAGAGCAGCGGCTGATGAAAACGTAGGCTGTTCTATCGGCAGGGTTCTGACCCAGCTCGGCTGCAACCAGTTCGGATAGACCATCGATCTGCTTCCTCATGTCCACAGGGTAACGATAGATCAGTACTCGCTCGGGAGTCCATCGTGTGTGACTCATGATCGAGCCTCACGAGCCAGACGCACAATCGCCACAATGCCCACATGGGCTGGACACTGTAGACGAACCTCATGACCGATGTGAATGCTCACACTCTCATCTCCAAGGGGTTCAACGAAGGATGTAGGTTTCTTATAAACGCTACGAAACCCAGACGCCTTCAGTCTGTTCGTCTTATCCGCCTGTGCGAGTACCGGCGAATTTTTCACTACGTCGATAACGATACGCAAAACGATGACGCGGCAGATCCTCACCTTTGCAAAAATCGGTTTGAGACAAACCTGAGACAAGGAACCGGTCAAACAAGGTGTCCCATTCATCGGGTGTAAGTGTGGATGTAGACATTGTGACTATTGCTAACAGGTGGTGTGGAACACCACCATCCATCATTTTCAAGAGCCGTTCAACATGGGCGCTATGTACCGCTTACCAGCCGAACACGTGCAATCAGCTCTGCAAGAGATAGGGCTATTAGCGACTACACCCAGTTACCAGTGCCGGATATGGATCAATGGAGCACCGAGCAAGTTTTGGCCGTCTACGATCTGTGCCAGATGATCCGCGTTACTTTGATGCATCAGTTTGAGGATCAGTTGTTGGAAAAAATGATTGAATGCGATGAGCGCCGCCACGCCTTTATCCAATTGGAGTAGCTCCATCATTGTTGATGGTTGGTATCCGGTAAATCAACTTGGTATAGGCGCAGATTAAACTGAAAATGCCGCATCAGTTTAATGTGGAATACAACACCAAAGGAACCGGTTTCTGGGCCATCGTGCAAACTGTGCTTGTGGCTGGCATCGGCGTTCAGTCGCGCGCAAACAAAGAGCGTGACTTCAAAGCACGGCAAACCATTGCACTTCTTTGTTGGCGGTCTGATAGGCACGGCATTGTTCATTGCTGGTGTCTGGCTGCTAGTGCAATTCCTAATATTTACTCAGTAGTCTCGGCTGTTCAGACTTTTCATGCTCGTCAGCATGCCAGCCCAAGTTCAATATTCGCTCCCTACACTGAGGAAGAAGGGCCAAAGCTTAAGGAAATCGCTGAAAAATAAGACAGATTTTTTGAGGCTGCAACCGCAACTAACTTATAAATCGGAAATATAAAATAAAAACAACGATGTTTTTTATTAGCCTCTAACACCCAAGCTCATCGGCAAGCTCCGTCATAGACTCGCAGACAATATCCCACTCCTCCTCTGCCTGCATATCAACAGTTTGCGCATGACCATACTCATAGGGTCTGTTGATGTAAGCCGTTTGTAATCCCACTGCGCGAGCTGCGTGTAAATCATCATTGTGAGCTGCCACCATCAAACACTGATTAGGTTTAAGCCCAAGCATCTCAACGCTATCAAGATAGACATGTGGTTGAGGCTTATATCCACGTGTAGGCTCTGAGCCCAATATTGCGTCCCAAGGGATACCGCTGTGGCGTGCCATATTGACCATCAATGCGATATTACCGTTGGAGAGGCTGCCCAGAGTAAAGTTGCGTTTTAGCCGATTCATGCCAGGTAATGTATCGGCCCATGGTCTTAACCGATGCCAGACACTATTGATGAATTGCAGCTGAGCCTCATCGCAACCTTGCAGTCCATAGTCTGCTAACAGCTCTTGCAGATTTTCGCGATGCAATAGGTCAAGCTTCACATAGCCACGATCACCCTCACGAATCTTCTCCATTGCTGGCTGGTAGAGCGCACGCCAATCCAGCGCAAACTGCTGCCAGTCCTGCTCGATTGAATGAGCTTCACCAAACTTTTTCATCTCTCGATCGATAGATCCGCGCCAATCAACGACTGTTCCAAAAACATCAAAAAGAAGTGCTTTTACAGGTGTTGGCAATGAAGGTTTAGACATTTAATAAGCTCACAGTATTTTGTAATCGCAAAATAAATCTAATACACACACATGCGGTGTTTATGTACTCTTGACCGTATACCACTGCCCCACCGTAACTCGACGCTCCGCATCAAGATCAATCTGTTTTTCATGAGGCAGCTTTGGCTCGTTCATTGGCTCGTGTTTATATCCAAGTGCATTTAGTGTGGCTAAAACACTCTCGTTATTGGGATATTCATCAATATAGGCATAATCCCACCACACGAACTTACCGTCCTTTACGTAAGCGTACTCGGTAGCACTTCCCTGATCAGCAAAAATAATTTTATTGACCGTATCTGCACATTGTTGAATAAAGCTCGTATTCGCTTCGGGCTGTAAATCGTCAGGTGTAAAAATATCTTCGGGCTGTTTGGCCGTGATATTGACCTTTCGATAACGCGCAATATTCAGCACCAGATTAACATCCAGGATAACCAACGTTTTATTCCAGCCAAATGCTGCAGTCTTTGGCAAATTCCCTTCAGGGACATCGTTATCAAGAAATTCAAAATGTACGCGTTTGTTGTTTGAATTAACCCACGAAAGGAATAATGCAGGCATACCGGTAAAGGCTTCCACATTGTGATGCAGCAAATCATCCACAGCTTTGTAACGACCGGTTGTCTTACCTCTGAGCCACGCTCTCGAGACCGTCTCTGCTGGATGGGTGACCATGAAAAACAGAAATACCTGATCGCCGAAGCGAGACAACAACGTGCTATCGGTGGCTCGGTCAACATCGATCGTGAAGCTGTCAAAACGGAAGCGATCAATGAGCAGATGTGAAATCGTACCAATGGACGCTTTCTTTGCCATATAAACATCCAATTTCTTGTCAATGATCTCCAATTCCCAGCCTGTGAGCATGGCGCCGTATTTGTAGTGCTCGCCCAGTGAGCTGTAGTCCAGAAGGTGTTTACGCCAATAATCTGGACTTATGAGCGCAAAGTCACCCCAAGGGATACCTAGCTTTTCTGCAAGTTGTCTCTGCTGTGGTCGAATCGTACTTTTACCAGAAGCCGAAGCCCCTTTGACGTTCATAATAAATGGCTTCTTTTGGGCCGGTAATAGACGATACCCCTCTGCATTAATAGCACGCTGCCAAATTTGCTCAACGTGCTGATCAACAACATCCGAACCGTGCGTATTGCACACTTGATTGACCACAATACGGCCAACGAGTGAATGATCAGGCAGCATTCTGCCCCGGTGCCCGACGATCACACCTACCGTTTTTACTAATGCTTTAAGACAGGCTTTTCTTAACGGGTCAGTTTCGTGGCTGATGCTCTCATTCCAAAGATCTAACGCTCGAATTTCCGGCGCAACAGTGGCGGCAGGATGTTTTTCAACAGCGGCAGTTCGCTTAAACAATCTATGAAGAAATGAACTTTTTTGAAGAGTTTGAAGTGGAACTGAAGATTGCGTACTGAATTGATCAGACAGTTGAGCTATAACAAAACTGAGTGCTTTTTGCCTCTCATCCTCCAATGCGTGAGTTATGCGCGGTAGCTCATCATGCATGTGTACAGAATATAGCTGTGACACCATGGCACGTAGATTGATGCCCAGATCTTCATAGTTTGGACCATCCGGGACGGATAAATCGGCCGTCACTCTGACTAACAATGAGTGTGCGAGGAGTCTATCAGGACGGAGGGACACAAGCTGAAGCACGTTTAGACCAGTAAGGTCTGATAACTCAAGCGCTTCTGAATGGCTGACATAAGCATGTTCTGAACGAAACAACGTCACCAACGGCCATAAGGCCGTAGGAATATCTGATTGCAGACCTGGATTCCAAGCGTCTGCGCTTTCCAGTGGCTTACTCACATTTTTGCTGTCATAAAACTACTCATTTAGCTAATTCGATTGTAGGTTGAAAGGTTCTGATTACAAACAAAAACGCCAGCTTGAAGGCTGGCGTTTTTGATGAGACCACGCAAACTCAATCAAGTGATTTTCAAGTTCGGTGGCTTGTCTAAGCCGGCAATCTATGCACCATTTGGCGTAGCGTTGCCACTGTTGCGCTTTCGTCGATCAAATATATATTTCACCAATGGCATAAGGATAAGCACAATCGCGATGACAGTTATCGGACCCGCAATTGGACGTGTAAGGAATATCGATGGATCTCCAGACGATAACAACAATGATTGACGCATCGTCGGTTCAGCTATAGGCCCCAGAACAATAGCCAATACCGCAGGTGCCAGCGGGTAATCCAATTTACGCAGCATGTAGGCCGAGAATCCAAAACCAAGCATTAACCATACATCGTGCATATCCTTTGTGGCCGCATAACCACCCACAACCGATAGCACGAAAATCATGGATGCCAGAATAGTGAAAGGCATTCGAAGCATAGCAATAAACAATGGAATGAACGCCAGATTGACGACTACAGCCGCAACGTTAGACACATAGAAGGACCCAATGAGGCCCCAAACAAACTCAGGTTGATCGGTAAACAATCGAGGCCCTGGAGTTAATCCCCATATGACCATACCTCCTAATAAAATGGCGGTTGTTGGTGATCCGGGAATACCCAGCGTCAACATAGGTAGCATGGAGCCTGTGGATGCTGAGTTGTTTGCAGCCTCTGGTGCTGCGACACCACCAGGGTGTCCTTTTCCAAATTCATCAGGGTTCTTCGATGTAAGCTTTGCAACACCGTAGGCCATTAATGATCCAGGTGTTGCCCCTGCTGCTGGCAAAATACCTACAAAGAAGCCGAGGAATGAGCCAATTACCGTGCCTTTCCAGCCCCGCCTCATGCCTTCCTTCGCATCATCAATGGTGCCTTTGATCGTCATCTTAGTTTCAGTCGTCGTAATTTTTCCACGGGTGCTGTCTATGGTCCAAAGCATTTCTCCTAGGCCGTAGACACCGATGGCAAGCACAAGAAAATTGATACCGTGTAGAAACCCTGTAATACCGCCAAAAATTAGTCTTGGCGCGCCAGAAATTTCATCAAATCCGACGGAAGCTAATACCAAACCGATACAGATAGAAAATACGGTTTTGGGAATGTCATCGCCACCTAGACCGACAAACGTTGCAAAAGCCAGCAACATGAGTGCAAATATTTCTGGTGGACCGAAACTTAAGGCTACAGATGCCAGTAAGGGTGCAAAGCCTGTAAAGAAGATGTTTGCCACAGTGCCACCAATAAACGAGGCAAGAGCTGCCGTAACTAGTGCGAGTCTGGCTCTTCCTTGCATCGCAAGAGGTCTACCATCAAACGTCGTCGCCACAGCGGTCGACGCACCAGGTATTCCAAGTGTTATGGAGGATATGGCTCCTCCATACATGGCTCCATAGTAGATAGCCGCCAAAAAGATAATGGCAGATCCGGGAGGAACAAGAAAAGTGATGGGCAACAGAATCGCCACACCATTGACGGACCCCAACCCAGGCATCGCGCCAATAAACAGGCCTAGTGATACGCCAATAATAATTAGTGCTAGGTTCAGAGGTTGTAACGAGAGAAGTATCCCGTCACCTAGAAGTCCAAGTATCTCCATCATAGCTGTGTGTTCCGAGGTTCAATAGACAATGAGCGTTTAAGCGTTAGTTTGATCATGACCGATGCCTATCAGTAGATGATCGTGTTCATATAATTGAACAACGGCTCGAGAAACGGGAGCCCCTTGGGCATGGTGATTCTCATCAAGGCTTCAAAGAAAAAGAAGAAGATGACGGGAACCAGAATCGCCATGGTTAGCGTTAGCTTTAGTGAATGCCTACCTAGAAAACCAAGGTAGTAGAGGAGAAACACACACATTGCACCGTACATGGAGATGACGTCGATCAGTGCAATGAAACCGAAAATACCTCCGCCCACTAAAAACAACATTTTTGTTGCGTAGCGGTCAAGTAACGGTTCTTCAGATTGTGAAGGCGGTGATTTTCTTTTAACTCCGTTGTAACCAATAATAGCTGTACATATCAGCATTATTCCAGAGAGCCAGAAGGGCCAGGCACCACCGCCTGGCCCTTCATCGAGTACATAACCAACATTGAGTTCTGTGCTTTTCCACATGAGGTATATGGAAAACATCGCCAATACTCCGGCCATGATAATTTCTGCACGCCTCATTAGGCAAACTCCTTTGTTGGCTATTTACTTAGTGGATAAAACAATATTAAGTAGGCGAATCTACGCCTTACTATTCCATTTCTGCTAACAGTTCTGCATGACGCGCAACCTGAGTTGCCCAATAGGTTTTTTGCGTGTCGGCATCCATCCATAATGGAGAGAGACTTTCAGAAGCCATATAACCCTGCCATTCTTCGCTGTCATAGATAGTCTTGAACAGGTCTTGATAGTAAGCCGCAGCTTCATCAGACATTCCAGGAGCACCCACTACTGCGCGTTGGTTGTAATAGCTGAAGTCCTTACCTAATTCTTTAACAGTAGGAACGTCAGCCGCTAGTGGTAAACGCTCATCAGAAAAAGAAACCAATGGCACAACATCACCGTTCAGGTAGAAGCCTTTAGCTTCTGATGGGTTGTTGACAGAAGACATGATCTGCTGGCCCGCTAAGTCTTTAGCAACTGCACCGCCCCCTTTATAAGGGATGTACTTGATTTTCAGGTCATAGTTTTGCTCAAGCCACGTTGTAACCAATGAATCTTCTTGACCTTTACCAGTGCCACCCATAACCCAACCACCATCGGCTTCTTTTACAGCAGCTAGCCACTCGTCAAATGTATTGATGTTGCGATCTTTGTGTACCCAAAGTACGAATGGATCAACACCCATCATAGCGACTGGTGTAAACGTACTGATATCAATGCCAAGACCTTTCTGACGAAGCGGTGTAGTAAAGAATGAATTTAACGTAACTAGAATAGTATGGTTAGGATCTTTACTTCCATTCAATGCGATGAGTGCTTCGGCACCAGAGCCGCCACCCTTATTGTTAGGGATAAGAGGCCGAGGAGTTAGTTTCTTTTTCTCAGCTACTGATTGGATGAAGCGAGCAATCTGATCAGCTCCGCCACCGGCACCAGCCATGATGACAAAATCAATAGGCTTAGTGGGTTCCCATGCCTGGGCCATTCCACTGAATGTTGTTGCGGCTAAGGCGGCTGCCGTCGCCATTGCAAGAAAGGTTCTTTTACTAGATTTCATAGTCAATCCTCATTCTCCTGAGCAGTATAAATTTCTGCTGTATTGCGTAATTACGTCACGCTCGCACTTGATTTACTGATGTGTTGTCCAAAATCTCCTGATACAAATTTACTACATTGCGTTATTTTGTCGCACCTGCTTGCCATTAAGCCAACTAGTGCACCAGAACAACAGGAATCTCTGCATGATCGACAACATGCTGAGTATTACCACCGAAAAATGTTTCTCTTTCATGGCTGTCGCTATACGCCCCCATGACAAGTGTATCTATTTCTGATTCGCTGCAATATTTCAGCAGCTCTTTTCCCACTTTATTTACTGATTCGAGTTTTTTGACCTTTGCATTGACACCTCTCGCTAGAAGATAAGAAAGTAAATTAGCGGAATCCGCACCATTAACTTCTATCCCACCCGACAGGATGGTAACTTCAGATGCTTGTTCAAGAATGCCTAGCGTTGATGCCACAGCTCTACTGGACTCAATTGACCCATTCCAAGCAATTGCTACCTTGTCGCACAGTGTTTCTGGAGGTGTCGCCCTCAGAGGACACATCATGACCGGTCGCCCCGTGTTGAACAATGCAGCCTTGAGTGTATTAGTACCCAGATTGCGATCGACATCGGGTTTGGCTACACAAATTAGATCTGCAACTCTTCCATGTCGCTTGATAACGTCAACCTGACGTCCCTGCTCTTCAATCCACTGCGCGGATGCCTGATTGCTCAACGGACCCTCTGCCATATTTATGCCAAATTGAGCTGCAAGATCCGTGAGCTCCTTGCGCATGCCGTCTTCAACTTGATTCGCAACACCGGCTGATTGTGAAAGCAATAATTTTCGCAGTGAAGATGGAATTGCTATGCCATAAGGCATGAGATCTTCACTACGCGGTCGACAATGCGTTACGGCGATATGAGCCTTGTAGCGCATAGCGAGCACAGCAGCGTGGGCAAACACGTTGTCGCCCTTACCGTCCCCTCTTACTGGTATAACAATTTTACGAATCACGATGGCTATTCCTGTAATCCAGCTATTTTATGAGCCTAACGAATCGCCGACTTTAATTCCAGCGTCACTCGCCCACTCATCGGCGCTTATCTTTGCACCACCTGCAGGTTTTACGCGTTTGATTAACAGCCTGCCTCCAACACTTTGCACACTAACCCCTTCATCTGAGATAGCCATGACTCTTCCGGCAACACCATCACCTGCCACAGGTGAACTGTCATACACACTCAATTCCTGCCCATTAACGGTTGTCCATGCACCCGGTGCTGGATTGGTTCCTCGAATTAGGTTGTAAACTTGCCCTACGGGTTTGAACCAATCTATATGTGCATGTTTTTTTGTACAACGACGCTCGTATGTGGCTTTGGATTCATCTTGGGCATGGTGCGGCGGTTTGCCATCACGAAAAAGATCGCAGACTTGTAGTACAGAGTCTATGGCCGATGGGTATATGTTCTTAAAATATAAATTGATCACTGTATCGTTAGGCTCGATGGGACATTCCCATTGAAGCAAAACATTACCTTCATCAAGACCATCTGTAGGATAGAACCAAGAGTAACCTGACTTGTCGCTGCCCATGATAATGGGCCAATTGACCGCTGAAGGGCCACGGTGCAGTGGCAGCAGAGATGGGTGGAAACAGATAGAGCCTTGTTTCGGCGTATCCCGAGCAGCCTCTGGAACAAACACATTAACGAATGCCATGACCATTAAGTCAGCGTCATAACTCGCAAGTTGATCAAGCGTCGCTTGTTCCTTGAAATGCGCAGGTTGCTCAACAGCCAATCCTTTTTCCAGGGCGTAGTCTTTTATTGGATCAACAGCACTCCCTTCACGATCGGGTTCGCAGTACACCGCGGCAACTTCGTCGGCGCCTGCCTCCAATATTTTTGCGAGCGCATCCTTACCAAAGGCCTGCTGGCCCATAACGATCAGCCGCATAACGAAGTTCCTCTAATGTGTGTGAATTGCAGGTTTATCACGCCTTGATTTCGCCAACAGCGCCGGAGGAGACAACCGCTGCGAGATCGTCACCTGCGTAGCCAAGCACATCACTGAGTATTTCCATAGTGTGCTCGCCTAGCAATGGTGAACGCGTGACCTCGACATCGCTATCAGACAATTTTATCGGGCAACCTACGCTCAAATACTCACCCCGCTCCGGGTGATCAACCCTGACCATCGTACCCGTTGCAAATAAACCTTCATCTTCTGAAATTTCCTTCATGGACAGAATGGGCCCCACTGGAATGTCATGCGGATTACAAATGTCCATCACTTCAAATTTGGTTTTCGTCATAGTCCACTGCTCAATCGTTTCAAATATCAGATTGAGTTTGTCCAGCCGCTCTGGTGGTTTTACAAAACCTTCTTCGGTTTTCCACTCAGGCTTACCAATAACGTCACAGACTTTTTCCCAGATAGCCGCTTGAATAATGAAGTAGGTATAAGCGTTAGGGTCTTGCTCCCAGCCTTTGCATTTAAGAATACGTCCTGGCTGCCCACCACCAGAGTCATTACCAGCACGAGGTACAGCTTCACCAAACGGTATGCCCTCGCCAAACTGAGAGTATTCATTGAGAGGTCCAGCGGCCAAACGTTGTTGATCTCTGAGCTTTACCCGAGCCAGGTTCAATACGCTGTCCTGCATCGCACAAGACACTTTTTGTCCACGGCCTGACTTTTCTCGTTGAAATAAAGCCGTAACAATACCCAAACACAAATGCAGACCAGTACCCGAATCCCCAATTTGCGCACCGGTAACTAACGGTGGTCCATCACGGAATCCCGTAGTAGAGGCAGAGCCGCCAGCACATTGAGCAACGTTTTCGTACACTTTACAATCTTCGTACTTGCCCGGCCCAAACCCTTTGATAGAGGCCATGATGATACGAGGATTAATTTCCTGAATACGTTCCCAGGAGAAACCCATACGATCTAATGCGCCAGGTGCAAAATTCTCCACCAACACATCACATTCCTCGACGAGCCGAGTTAGCACCTGCTTGCCCGTTTCATTTTTCGAGTTCAATTCGATTGAGCGCTTGTTGTGATTCAACATCGTGAAATACAAGCTGTCGGCGCCAGGGACATCAATAAGCTGCTTACGGGTCGCATCGCCCACGCCGGGACGCTCCACCTTGATGACATCTGCGCCAAACCAGCCAAGCAGCTGCGTGCACGTAGGCCCAGACTGGACATGCGTGAAATCAAGGACCTTAATACCATCTAGAGCTTTCATTGGAATGTGATACCTGTGTTTTATTCGCTGATTCTATGTCTAAGGACTTACTTCTTAGAAACTACGCTTTGCGGATTAAGATTACCAATTCGGCCGCTCTCTGTGCCAGAATTTTCATCGATAACAGCATTAACCAGAGTTGGCTTTCCGGAGTCAAGAGCCTCATTAACAGCGGTTGTTAATTCGTCGCGAGTCCTTGCTGTGACTCCGTGGCCACCGAATGCTTCCATCATCATGTCGTAGCGTGCATTTTTAACGAACACCGTTGGTGCTACATCGCTTCCACCCGTAGGATTAACGTCAGTACCTCGGTAAATACCGTTGTTATTAAAAACAACGATGCACACTGGAAGGTTATAGCGACAGATCGTTTCTACCTCCATACCCGAGAATCCAAAGGCACTATCGCCTTCCACAGCTAGTACACGGTTGCCAGTTTCAACAGCTGCGGCAACTGCAGCCCCCATGCCGATACCCATGATGCCCCAGGTACCTACATCAAGACGCTTGCGAGGCTTGTACATGTCAATAATGCTGCGAGCAAAATCGAGTGTGTTGGCACCTTCATTAACCAG
>JBLHWG010000140.1:0-12476 GCA_047629055.1 Halioglobus sp. | reverse complement strand
ACTTCAGATTTAACCGTGCTGTGCCCTCCATAGCTGCTCTACCGTAGCGAAACGTGATACTGACAAATGCGTCTTTTTCCGGTATGTCATAGTCTGTGCGCTCGCATCTTTTCATTTCGTTTATTGCAATGTCGCGGGCAGCGTCCATACGCGACTGAAATATCCCACCGAGTCCGCCCTCGGCGACGCTAGATAATAAATTTGCGAACGGAAAACCTGTCAGCGTTAGGGCGTCACTTATCAGCGCAGTTGAGCTATTTGCAATTTTGTTATCCAACAAAGTTTCCTTTAACTGTTTTTTATAAACGCGTGAGACTGTATGGCCGGAGATGAGTGATAATTTCCATACAGTGAATTATCACTTACATATAGCCATTCAAGCGCACCAAAAGCCACCCCTTTTTGGGCACTCATGAGGACGGCAATTGTGCCGAGGCTGCCATTCGAAGGGATTGAGCCTAAACCGATTCTTCAGGTTTTATTTTGTCAGCAAAGTTTTAGCGTTAGACGATACCTGCCCACAAACCACACCCTCAGATTCTTGCATCTGACTTACCGGGCAGGTGTTGTCTAAGGCCACATGGAGGAAACCGTGGGGACGTGCCTTAGTGGTGCGACAGCATTAGGTGGTCTGGCCTATGGGGATTGGAACGACGTGAGCTATCGAGATTGATGTAGTTGGCCTGTTGCTAGATATTTTCTGCCTAGGATTGTTCATGAGAATCGTGTCTTACGATGGATTGATGGGTATGACGGTACACAATAAAGCATCATTTTCGCGGCGGCTAGTTGATGGCACAATAAAACTACGCAAGGATTTAGAGTCCTCAGTACAAGGTCCTGTTGCTGACACGGTATGTGTCATCGGTATGACTGCTTTTCTATCGGCGGAGCACGTGCTTCATAGAAACATTCGAATACCTCAATAAGCTTCATGGGTTCACCGCAGGTTCTACAAACAAACACCGGCACGACCTCCTTTTCGTTTTGTTCAGTCGAGGGTGCTGGTTCAGGCACACACAACAGCTCTCTTGCCAGTGCCACTGATGCAGCGCGCGTCGTATTCGCCAGCATTCCATAATGACGTATACGGTGAAAACCATCAGGCAACACATGAAGTAGGAAACGACGAATGAACTCTGGCTTGTCAAGAGTCAACGTGCCTGGACGTTCTGAATACGCCTTCCGATAGTCTTTCCATGTGAAGGTGACCTTCTTTTCATCAGCAGCCAGTAGTCGGCTGTTTGCGATGGCCACTCTATGGGTATAGCGTGACAGGTAAGCCAGCACCGAACGAGGCCCTGCAAAGGGGCGCTTCGCATACACAACCCAGTCTATTTTACGCACTGGAGCTATATACTCTTTGAACTTGGAGGGTTCCACCAGAGCGGCATGTCGGGAGTAGAATTGAAGTTCTCCAGAGTTATAAGCTTGCGTCAGTTTTTCCAGAAACAATCGTCGGAACAACCGAGAGAGCACACGCACAGGCAAGAAAAAACCTGCTCGACACCGAACCCATTTTGTCTTGTCGGCAGACAATCCGCCACCGGGTATGATGCAGTGAACATGTGGATGGTGAGTCAGTGCGGAGCCCCAAGTATGCAGTACTGCAGTGAAACCTAGCTTAGCCCCCAGATGTTTGGAGTCAGCGCCAATCGTCAACAACGTTTCTGCTGCTGCCTTGAACAATATGTTGTAGACAATCGCCTTGTTCTGATAGGCAATATCAGCGATAGGTGCCGGCAAGGTGAATACCACATGGAAATATTCCACCGGCAACACATCTGCCTGACGCGCTTCAAGCCAACGCTTGACAGCACTGGCTTGACACTTTGGGCAGTGTCTATTGCGGCACGAGTTGTAGGCAATCTGTACCGTCTCACACTTGTCACAGCGCAACACATGGCCACCCATCTGAGCACGACGACAACGATCAATCGCCGAGATGACCTTCAGTTGCTCGAGACCGATATGTCCGGCATTCGCCTTGCACCACGCAGGAGCGAAGCTGCGGAATATATCCGCAACTTCCAGCTTTGACATCGGAGCGACTCAGTCGCGCAAATGCAATATCACGTGTTCCAGTGGCCCCGTTACATCCCGCAGCACTTTGGTTGCCACGTGACTATACCGAGCAGTAGTATCAAGTTATTTATGCCCAAGCAGTACCTGGATCACCCGTATATCAACACCTTGCTCAAGCAAATGAGTCGCAAACGAGTGTCTCAGCGAGTGAAGGGATACCCGCTTCTTGATACCAGCTGCTGCACATGCCTGTTGGAATACACGATTGAGTTGACGTGCTGATAGAGGATTGACTGGATCTTGTCCCGGAAATAACCAACCACCGGGCAGCATCTTGTTTTGTACCTGACCTTAACGATACCAGTCACGTAGTAGCGTAAGCATTGACGGTGACAGCATTGCATAACGATCTCTCTTGCCTTTACCTTGATCAACACGTAAGACCATACGTTCGCTGTCAATATCTGACACTTTCAAATGCACCACTTCATTACGACGAAGGCCAGCACCGTAGGATACTGACAATGCAGCTTTGTACTTCTTGCTGCCCGCCTCACGCAACAAGCGAGTGACCTCATCGATATTGAGAATCTCAGGCAGTCGGCGAGGCTCGTTAACGTTGGTCAGCGTCGATACGATATCGGGCCGCCTCAACGTGATATTGAAAAAGAAGCGCAGTCCTGAAATGTTTTGGTTGAGATTACCTGTTGCGATTCCACTCTCCACTAGATGCAACTGATAAAGACGTAGTTCTTCACTGGTAGCGGTTTGTGGTGGACGAGCAAGGAACTCACCTAACTGCCTGACATGGCGGATATAGGATGTTTGCGTCTTGGGTGCTAGCTTGCGCAGGGTCATATCTTCGATCATGCGTTGACGCATAGGACTGATGGTATTGGTAGACTGAGTCATGAGACTGCTCCTGTGTACTTCTGTAGTTGGGGAACCACAGAACAACACAGGTCAGTCTCATGTTTAAAGCAATTTACCTGAAAGTCAGGATGGTGGGCGTGAAGTTACCGCGTAGCGGTTTAGTCCAAGTGCCCATTCCAGCCCTTCATCCCTGTCCGAATAGGGTATCTTGACGGTCAGCTTCGGTTCCTCATTCCGGACGTTTGCGATACTCGAGATTTATGACTGAGAAAATATCTGTGTAACACATGTGTGTTCACATCCCTGCCCAGTAACTCGCGCGTTCATTGAAAACTCAAATTATTATCAAGCGGCAGATTAACTTTCTTTTCTGGCAACAAATTACAAATTTACGTTTGGCCCCTAAGTCACCGACTAAGCCGTATGTTACGGTTTCCCAGGTAACGCAATTCATATGAATGCAGCGGCATTTCGTGCTCCTATCAGACTACCTGTCGGCAGACCATTGACTTATATGCTGTAGAGTGTCGATGATACGAAAAAGCCGTTTGGATCTACCGAGATTATGACCTCCGTCTCCCGTAAACTTGTCGCTATTTTGGCCGCTGACATTGCTGGCTACAGTGCGCTTATGGATTCCAATGAAGCTCGCACGGTTGCCGATCTCAAGGCGCATCATGTAAATGTCCTGCCGCTGCTGACAGAGCACAACGGGCGACTGATCGCGACTGGAGGAGACGGAATACTTGCTGAGTTCGCAAGTGTTGTTAACGCTCTGGATTGTGCGATCACTATTCAGAGGGCAATGGCCCAACGTAACGCCCTGATAGAAGTGGAGCGACATATGCAATTCCGGATGGGCATTAATATCGGAGATGTTATATACGATGCAGACAACATATACGGAGATGGGATCAATATAGCGGCTCGCTTGGAGAGCATTTCCGAACCTGGTGCTATATACATATCTCACCAAGTTTATGGACAGGTCATGGGCAAGGTTGACAGCACATTCGACGACTTGGGCTATCGTAAGGTCAAAAACATTTCACAATCTGTACACGTCTATCGAGTACGTTTTGAAGTGGATGCCCAACTTAATCACCCCGCAGCGTTTCCCTCTTCAGGCTTAGTTGATCAACCCTTGTTCGATCTAGACGGCTCCTCCTTAACAAAAAATGTGACTACGACTGGCCGATGTTTGTGCGGTGATGTCGTACTTGAAATAACCGAGCCAGCAATTGGCACAGGCGTTTGTCACTGTAAAATATGTCAGCGGTTTTGTGGCGCACCTATACATGCATGGGCGGCATTTTTAATAGAGGCGGTTCGATTTAAGAACAATAAACCAAAGTACTATAATTCTTCAGGAATCGCCAAACGAGGATTTTGTGCCAACTGCGGTTCAAGCCTGACCTACAGGCTTTTGAAGCCGCAGCTATCGAAGTTTCTGGTTATTAGCATTGCGAGTTTGGATGAACCTGAAAACTTCGCTCCCACGTGGCATGGAGGCATAGAAAGCCAGATGTCCTGGCTTGATATCAACGACGGGCTTCCCAGAACAAAAAGTGAAGATTCCCCAGCGCTATGCAAAGCTTGGGAATCAATTGGGGTGATTGACCCCAGCAAATGGAAATAATAGATGAGATCACTATAGAAACTACCTGTCAGTTAGCGCATCGTAATCTCCACCACAAATTGCCCTTACTATAGGTCCGCTAAGAAGCACATTGCTGAATTACGATGTGTAGTGCATTCTATTCCAGCTCTTGGCCGAAAGCTGTCTTTCCCTACCCTGCTGTATAGGGATGTTTTCAGTGTATAAACGGCATAATATACACGCACCAAAAACGTCCGCTCTAAGGCCATAAATGCAGTGTAATGTATGCCCAAAAAGAGAACCCTTTTAGGGCATACATTACATTTAGTTTTTTCAGAATTGACGGTCAAAAAACCACCCCTTTTGGTGCGCACTTAATCTTGTCGGGGTTGGGGGATATTGCCAAACCTCATTATCTGGCAGGTCCTTGGAATCGCCTCTGCAATACGGATGCGGTGCGATGCGGTTTTGCAACTATGTCTCGAACACCGAGCGAGAAATTGCCCTTGACGTGCATCCCAAAGGTCAAAATATCGTTTCGTCATTTATAGTCGGGAAGTTGCCTGCGCAACATCTGCAACCTAGTCGAACACCATCATTGAACACCTGCCTGTATCGGCCCTATAACGCTGACTACGACATAAATCGTATTGCTCGTCTGCTGATCGTTTGCGTCGTGTGCGCTGGGTGGCCGCTTTTCTGGCGGTCTACTCGTTGAGAAAACAGCTACTTATCCAAATCTTATATTATCAGTGGACGCCGGCTTGCCTGCATTTTGATCGGGTTTTTACAGATTGGCAGGGTAGAGGAGCGAATCTGATTGACAGAAAAGCAACTTAGGTAATGAGGAAGTAGAAAAGAGGGGAGGCTGTCACTTCCTTGGTTCAATGGGCGGTACCAGGGGTAGGGGTAGGGGTAGGCTCTGCGAGGGATTTAAAGCTACTAATTGCCAGCTACTTTCACGGCCATTCGGAGTAGCACTAGAAGCTCATCAGAGATAACACCTGTCGCAGTCAACTGTGAATCAGATTGGAACGCACGAACCGCCGTTATGGTCTTTCGCCCTGAGAGTCCATCAATTGGTCCTGGACGATAGCCAAGAGAGGCAAGCAACTGCTGTGTTTCCTTGATTACGGCACGGGAAGGGCCAGTCGGTTTAGAGCTATTGAAAAGACCGGTCGGTTGAATTTGCTGTGAAGTAAGAGGTTGAGTTTTATGTTTTGTGCAAATATCTTACTCAACCGCTGAGCCTTGGCAATCTGACTCGGTGTCATCCTCTTCGCAACCTTGGGTTTAATCCTCTGAGCACCCTCATTACCCTGAGCTGCGGCTAGATTGAACCAAGTATAGGTCTGCACATAATCTTCGGGAACACCATCACCCTTGGGGTACATAAACCCAAGACTGTACTCCCGGCTTCGACAGTTGCCAGCCAAAAACGCCTGATTTTCGAACATTTCTATAGTTGGAATGCAGGTTTTGGGGTGTTTTTTGAAAAATGCATGTGTTGGCACTTTTTGTTTTTCTGTACGGTACATTAGTGTTTAATTGAAAGAGCTTATGGATTTGTTATCGTGTTGGCATGTTTGTCAAACTCTCCAAGTCAGGCCCACGCCGGTATTTACAACTGGCCGAATCCTATCGCGACGAGAATGGGCGCGTTAAACAACGCACCATTGCCAGCCTTGGGCGGGTTGAGAAAATTGATGCGCATTTCGATTCAGTGATACGCGGACTTCGACGTGCCACCGGGCGTGAACCTGCTGCTGCTAACGGTTCGGCTATTGCGCCTGATGATCAGGTGAACATCAATTTTGAACCCACACGCACTCTGGGTGATGTTTGGACATTGACTCAGATTTGGAAAGAGCTGGGTTTTGATCGGATAGCCTCAGTGTTTCGATCGTCCAAGCGCAAGCTGGATGTAGAGGCGATGATCAGAGTTATGGTGTTCAACCGGTTATGCGATCCGGAGTCCAAGCTGGGAGTATTGCGTTGGTTGGACACGGTGTGTATGCAGATATCGATACCCGTGGTATTGCCTACCAACATCTACTCAGATCCATGGACGAAGCGTGATGAGGTTGATAAAGACACCCGGTGGGGAACCTCTGGAGTTCATGCTAGCTGTAGCGGGTCGTCGCTATAGCGAGTTTGAAACACTCATGGCGCCGTTCCATGAGAAACACTGCAAGGGTGCCTCTGAAGAAATAATTGACGAACTAGATTGGCAAGACCTGCGATTAGTGGTAGCTCATGATCCTTATACCGCTGGTGAGAGAACAGCGTCACCGCATCACGCTCAATGACAAAACCCACACTGGCATCAGCACGTTGTGCGATGAACAGGGCGAGCTACCAGGGTCGCTGAATGTCGACAAACCGACCGAATCTAAGCAGCTTTCGCTGTTGTAGTGGCAACTTAAAAACCGAGTCCCAGTTAAATCAACAATTTAGCGCTACAAGTGTTTAACTCGGGAATACTGGTTTAAACTGGCAAGAAATCATTATCATGGTTAGTGGCATCCCTTGAGATTGCATGTAGCCAAAGTAGATGGTTACAAATGAAAACCTGAACCCGACTCCAAGAATATAGATCAGGACAACAACTGAAAACTGATGAAAAAAACTCTCGACGAAAAAATAACTCGTATCCTGGCAGATTCGTCAGTCGGGGATTTTATTCTTGCGGATGCGAAAGATGGCGATATGGGGGGCGGTATCCCATCGCCAGGGACAAATCGCGGGCCCGACGCTAATCACCACCCCTATCGTACGCATCAGGAATATATGCAATACATGCGTGATGTGACCGAACAGGGGCTTGTAGATATCATGCTGATGAGTGTTAGCAGCAGTGAACAGTTGACGATCAAGGAACGATTTTTTGACAACAGCGCTGTCACGCCTGCCATTCGTGCTAATGACACAACTGATATCTGGTTGGGAAACAGCGGTGGGTATGCGAATCAGCCCTCCTTGCCATTTCGCAGCACAACAATCGACCATGCACAATGTGGCAAGTGGAAATGTGCACCAGAGGAGCGAAAAGATGGGGCCGACCTTGGCCTTTATTCGATCACATTTAATAACGATACGCTGCTTGATCGGGCTGGTCTACAGGCATACAAGGATTTTCGAATTGAAGCCGAACAAAAAGAGTTTCGGCATTTTCTGGAGGTGTTCGTGCCAAATGCTCCGGGTAAAAATGCTCCGTCAAACGTGGCAGAATATGTTAACGATACGATTGCTAAAACTCTTGCCGGCGTCACGAGCATAGGGCGGCCACTATTTCTGAAGATTCCTTACGCAGGACCTGCTGCACTAGAAGCGCTGGTCCGTTACGATTCCTCGGTTATTGTTGGGATATTGGGTGGGCCGTCGGGTACTACACACGATTCCTATCGGATGTTGTGGGAGGCAAAAAAATATGGCGCCCGTGCTGCTCTGTTCGGTCGCAAAATCAATAATTCTGAAGACCAACTCTCCTCTGTCACCGTTCTTCGCGGTATTGCCGACGGTGAAATTGATGCAGAGTCTGCCGTGCGTGAATACCACGGTATGCTCGAGAAGAAAGGAATCAAGCCCGATCGAAGCCTTAAAGATGATCTCGTTCTAACCCAAGTCTAATGGGCGCTCTATTGTCAGTTACCGGCGTTGGTACAGCTGTGGTCGACTATGTTGGCGTGGTTGATCACTATCCTGCGCAAGACACACAGATCGAGTTGCAGACATTCAGCAAGCAAACCGGCGGCAATGTGGCAACGGCAATGGTGACGCTGGCACGCCTCGGTGCAAAAGCCTCTTTCCTCGGCAAATTTGGCGAAGATGAGCTTGGGAAGATGGTGCATGCAGATTTAACCGCGAATGGCGTTGACCTCTCGGGCTCACTCCGCGAAACAGGTGGTTCTATGGGGTTCGCCTTCATTATCGTCGAGGCAGGTACGGGCAGACGTACCATACTTTGGACAGGAGAAGGCAAGTCGCACCTCGCAGCGCATGAGGTGGATCGGGAGGCTATTCTTGCGAGTCGCTACCTGCACCTGGATCACTACTCAATGGAGGCTGCAATAGCGGCAGCCCGAATCGCCAAAGAAGGAAATGTGCAAGTAGTACTAGATGCAGAACACGTTCAACCTGGGATTGAAGAGCTGTTGCCTTTGGTTGACGTGTTGATTGCCTGTGCTGATTTTGCCTACGCCTATACAGGCACCGATAACTGCGATGATGCGCTGGCTGCATTATTTGACAATACGGCTGCTCACACCGTTGCCATTACCGCCGGTGATCAGGGTAGCTATTGCCGAACCGCCGGTGAAACACATCGACAAATCGCATTCCCGATTAAAGCGGTAGACACAACAGGTTGTGGTGATGTGTACCACGGCGCGTTTATTTTCGGATTGATGCAAGATTGGCCTCTCGCTCACATTGCGGAATTTGCTAGCGCAGCGGCTACGTTAAATTGCCGCGGATTGGGGGGGCAATCCGCCATTCCTGATCTGCAGGAGGTTGAAGATTTTTTAGCAGTCAACAAATGTTGAATTCAAAAATGCCCAACTAGCCCATATTTTCAGTAATTCAATCAATCGGGTATATTGTTGACAACCTGCGCGTTCAATGCGAATCTTAGGTTCGCTAACCGTGCTACGACGTGCAGTTGATATTTCTACCAGTCCTGTTGGTTTGAATAACAGTTCGACTGAAATAACTATAAATCTTAGGAGTGAGACTAAATGTACAGTACTAAATTTAAAGCAGCCTTGGGCTTCGTCGCCCTGAGTGTCGCTGCTGTAACTAACGTGCAGGCCGACACCAGCGCTTGCCTGATCACCAAAACTGAAAGTAATCCCTTTTTCGTTAAAATGAAAGAAGGAGCCCAAGCCAAGGCTAAGGAACTCGGCGTCACACTAAAATCTTTTTCTGGAAAATTTGATACAGACTACGAATCACAGATCGCTGCCATCGAAACGTGCATGCTTGATGGTGCAAAGGGAATTCTACTTACCGCTTCAATTCCTGATGCACTTATTGGCGCCGTCAAACAGGCACGTGAAGCCGGATTATTGGTTATTGCACTCGATACCCCGATGGATCCGATAGATACTGCCGACTCCACCTTTGCCACAGACAACTTCCTAGCCGGTGAATTGATTGGCAAGTGGGCCAAAGCCACAATGGGTGATGGGGCTGCAACGGCGAAAATAGCCCTGCTTAACATTAATGTTGCGCAACCCACAGTGGGTGTTTTGCGCAACCAGGGTTTTCTACAAGGATTCGGTATTGAACTCGGAGATCCGAAGAAGTGGGGAGATGAAACAGATCCGCGTATCGTAGGGCATGACGTATCGGAAGGTAACGAAGAAGGTGGTCGCAAGGCGATGGAAAACCTGCTGGCGAGAGATCCGATGATTAATATGGTTTACACATTGAATGAACCAGCTGCTGCAGGCGCTTACGAAGCACTCAAGTCTGTTGGTCGTGAGAATGATGTCCTGATTGTGTCCGTCGATGGTGGTTGTCCCGGTATAAAGAACGTTGCAGAAGGCGTCATCGGTGCTACGTCGCAGCAATACCCACTTTTGATGGCATCTTTAGGAGTGGAGGCGATCGCGGCATGGGCCAAAGATGGCAGCAAGCCTGATAATACTGATGGAAAAGACTTTTTTGACACAGGCGTTTCACTTGTCACTGACAAGCCAGTTGCAGGTGTGGAGTCAATTGATTCTGCAAAGGGCACTGAGCTGTGCTGGGGCTAATTCAGTTCCAGATGCATTAAGCTGATACCTAACAGTGGACCGCAATTGCTGTTCACTGTTGCGCAATCAACTATCAGCAGCCTCTCATGCCAGAGTATGCTTGGGGCAACCTACTATCAGGTTGCCCTTTTTATTGGAGCTAGTTTCCATTAACGTCAAACTGCTGGCAGCATTCACGTACAGATAATTTACGAGTACCGAACTAGTGGCCCAAGAAACATCACCTGAATTCGAAAGCAGTTTGAAAAACAGTGACACCGATGTAGCGTCGTTTGATGATGGCAAAAAGACGCTGGTAGGGTACATACAGCATTGGTTGCACAAGATGCCGTCACTCGTACCGCTCATTGTTCTAGTGGTTTCAGTTTCGGTGTTCGGACTACTGTTAGGCAGCAAATTTTTCTCGCCCTTTGCGATGACGTTAATTCTTCAGCAAGTATGGATCGTCGGCATGGTCGGCGCAGCTCAGACGCTGGTAATTCTGACAGCTGGTATTGATCTGTCAGTAGGCGCCATCATGGTTCTCTCGTCTGTGGTAATGGGGCAATGTGTTTTCCGCTATGGTCTGCCCGCAGAGATTGCGGTGCTTGCTGGACTTCTCATTGGCGCCCTGTGCGGTTATATCAATGGCATTCTAGTTGCCTATGTCAAACTGCCTCCTTTTATCGTCACGCTGGGTATGTGGCAGGTTATTCTTGCAACTAATTTTCTGTATTCGGCAAACGAAACAGTCAGAAGTCAGGATATTACCGAGCAAGCCCCGCTGCTGCAGTTTTTCGGGGACAAGATAAAGATCGGCAGTGCGGTATTTACCTACGGCGTTATTGCACTTGTGCTAATTATTTTTGTGCTGAATTACATTCTCAATCACACAGCATGGGGAAGGCACGTCTATGCGATTGGGGACGATCCTGAGGCCGCTGAACTATCAGGGGTGCGGGTTAAACAAACACTTGTGTCTGTTTATGTACTGGCTGGATTCATCTGTGCCATAGCCGGTTGGATGCTATGTGGTCGTATTGGATCAATTTCGCCCACAGCAGGCCAATTGGCCAATATCGAGTCAATTACTGCAGTGGTTATCGGCGGTATTTCACTGTTTGGTGGGAGGGGATCGATACTCGGGATGTTCTTTGGCGCGTTGATTGTTGGGGTGTTTTCGCTCGGCCTACGATTGCTTGGCAGTGACCCACAATGGACCTATCTTCTTATCGGTGTGCTGATAATAACGGCTGTCGCGGTAGATAACTGGATCAGGAGGGTTGCAGCATGACGCAGCCCTTGCTCAAAGTACGTAACCTGGTCAAACGCTACGGCCGCGTAACGGCACTTGACCACGCCAATTTTGATTTGATGCCAAATGAAATTCTTGGTGTCATTGGTGATAATGGCGCAGGAAAATCAACGCTGATCAAGGCGATTTCTGGCGCTGTTCGCCCTGATAGCGGCACCATAGAACTGGATGGCAATCTGGTGAATTTCCACTCTCCAATGGAGGCAAAGCTTGCCGGCATAGAAACCGTGTACCAGAACCTGGCGCTTTCGCCATCACTGTCAATTGCGGACAATCTTTTTATGGCGAGAGAGATTCGTGAGGCAGGATTTATTGGAAAATACTTTCGCAAGTTAGATCGCTCGCATATGGAGAAATTTGCAAGAGACAAGCTGTCTGAACTTGGCCTTTTGACGATCCAGAATATTAACCAGTCTATTGAAACGCTTTCTGGCGGGCAACGCCAGGGTGTGGCGGTTGCAAGAGCTGCGGCGTTTGGGTCGAAAGTCATCATCATGGATGAACCAACAGCCGCTTTGGGTGTGAAAGAATCACGGCGAGTACTAGACCTGGTACAGGATGTAAAATCGCGCGGTATGCCCATTGTGCTCATCTCGCACAATATGCCTCACGTTTTTGAAGTGGCTGATCGAATTCATATCCACCGATTGGGTCAGCGATTGTGTGTAATCAATCCTGCGGACTATACGATGTCAGATGCGGTTGCCTTTATGACTGGTGCGATAGAACCACCGCCGGAAGCCATCGGCGCGCACTGAGCCTGACCGGTCCGAAATAACAGCGAAGTACAAAAAACGCCTGGATCAATTTACGATGCGATGAAGCGTACCCACAGGTGGAAGATCCAGACGTCATTGCCGTACGCACTGAATATACGTCGCTGCGATAGTGTGCAAGCCAGATATTTGTTGCGCCATTGATTGTT
>JBLHWG010000139.1:0-12480 GCA_047629055.1 Halioglobus sp. | reverse complement strand
ATGAATTGCGCATGTGCCCAAGGCCTAAACGCCCGTACAATGACAAGCCTTCACGGCGAAACAAGCCATCGACATCCGAATCAAAGAATGCAAGACCGCTCTGGCTGCTATACAGATATCCTAGCGCACTCAGCCCAAAAACCTGATAGTCGATGGAGCCAACATCCGCACCTAAAAAAGCAATTTGAGCCGTGCCCAGATCTGCGATATAGCCTTCGACGCTAAGAAAACGGCTGAAGTCATAACCAAGCGCAAGATGAGCACCGGTATCTGCATTATCGCTGACGGTTAGTGAATCGGATGGGGATTCAGGTTCAATCTGGGTTATCCCTAAGCCACCGTTAACATAAATTCGCTTTTTAAAATCATGCAGTATGTCACCTTCAGCCAATACGGCACCGGCAATCGACATTGAAACTAAAGCAGTCAATACAAAGGGTATAAACATGATTTTTGGCATCTGAATCAATCCTTCTCTCATATGAATGCCAGCTTTTTCAATCCTTTTCATTAGTCTACCTCAGCAATTGCTACGCCAGTCCCTCGGCGGTGCATTGCTCTCCGGCGTATCCATACAGCCATTAACAAAACTAGTGAACCCGCAAAAGAAAACCTACCGATACCTGAACCGTGAACCCCCGTTTCCAATACAAGGTTAGTGCATTCACATTCGACAAAATCGTTGATCATATTGTCGTTCAGATCACTATACCGAATAACGTTAACACTGACGTTTCCAGTGAACTCGGTGCCGTCCGCATCTTGCATGACATAAAAGAAGGTATCGCGAGTATCGCCTGTGTTGTAAAACCCAAAATCAGGCTGATAGCTGACTTGATTATTGAGCATGGATATCACCGCATTCGGCGACTCGGACACACTACGTAATGTCAGACCACCTCCAACACCATCTGTATCGTTTTCGAGCACATCATAAATAATCGAGCTACCCTGATTGACCTCAAACGAATCGTCCAGAGCTGCTGTTAATACATCATCGTTAGGTGGGGTTTCATCGCCACTGACAAATGGAAAATTAACTGTGTCTATATCGGAACCGGTAACTGCCAACGGATAAGGGTTAGATCCTGCAGAACTCACCAAGCCAGGAGGAAGATCAGTGTCGTTCGAATCAAGAACCACCAGAAAATTTCCATCGGGGATTCCTGGTAGGACAAAGTTACCGACCATATCGCTATCGATGGAATCACCGAGTTGAAGATCTACTCCGACGTCTAATAAACCATTGCCATTAACATCGGTGTAAAATGAAATTGCGATACTACTGATACCAGCCTCGGTGGCAGCTGGGATACCATCGCCGTTTGCATCGATAAAAACACTCCCTGATGCGACGGTTACCGCACCTTCGAGAAAGAATCCTGCCATACCACCATAAATATCAGCATCATCGCCAGCGGTAACATTGTCATCAGAGGTGTTGTTAGGAAAGCTACTAGGATCAAGAAGGTTGTGCTGTTCCGCATCAACATCATCAGCGAAAATCGATAATCCGTGATAACGCTGACCGGGCTTCAGGCCAAGATCGTTCATGCTCAAAAACGCCATGCCGACGGTTTCGCGCGAGCGCTCAGTCTCCACAGGAAAGCCCTGTGGTTCATTAAAGTCATTTTGCAGAAATGAATAGGTGTGTTGCAAATCAGTCAGGTGGTAGCAAATTGGTTCGTCGAGGCAAAAGGATTCACCCACAAAGACTAATGGACCATAAGCTGCCGGTTGTCCAAACACGTCCAATTCAAGAATGGCTGCCACCTTGACAGGATTATTACTCGATTTTTCCGCCACTGCATGTCCTGCCAGTGCCATGTCGGAGGGCTCAAATGGCGCTAGCACACCGAAGTCGAAAAGGTAATCTAGTCTTTCAACGTTTTTCGCATCAGGCAGCTTGTTCGAGAATAGGTCGACAGCACCTCTATTGATAACCCGGCTTGATAGCAATGCCGATAAATCACAGTTACCTGTCCCAGAACCATCACTGGGGTAATCTGCAGCGAAGCTACGGGAAGTGAGGGTTTCACCTATTCTCTCAACGAAAATACCGCAGGGTTTGCCGGTCGTTACACCTGTTACGTCGTCACGTAGTACTTCAACGCGATCAGCGGACATTGTGTAGGAATAAACGCGTCCCTCGGTTGTCGTGAATCCTTCCATGTACTGATTGGATCCCATACCCCAGCGGTACTCGATACCATCCTTCGTGTAGGTGAAAGGTGTAGCTGGAATATCGCTAGTAATAATACTATTGACTTCAACAGCTGCATAGCCTGCACTTGATAAGGCCAGTCCTAAGATCACGCTGCTCAATCTAGCAGGCGACAAACCAGGACTCGACGTTAAAAAATGGCGTAAAACTGAATGTGACATGGTTACTCCGTAAGAAGTCTTTCATCAACACGATTAAGCACTGTTTAAAGAGTGCATTCTTACTAACCTCGGTCAATGAATCGTCGATCTAAACAAATTTAAGCAACACAGCTAAGCGTCATTTTACTGACGCCAATGTCGTGTCACAGCACTCGCTATAGTACCTGAGACTGATTCACCTAAAGTACTCGTAAGTTCTTAATATGTGGTCGATTTCAGCTTTGTATTGTTAAAAATGTGCAGCCGCGCGTATTGGATAAGAATTATAGTCTTTGCGTCCACAATTTCACCTACACGTATCAATTCAACTGCTTTTAAAAAATCAATTTCCAACACTTCAATGTCTTCTCCCTCCTCCTCAAGACCACCTCCTGTTCCTACGCGCCTTGCGTTGTCGTATGGAGCGGTGAAATAGTAGAGCTGCTCGGTCACTGAACCTGGAGATGCAAAAGCTTTGAACAATAACGTCGGATTACCTATTAGAAAACCTGTTTCCTGCTCAGTTTCCTCACGAATAGTTTCGTAAGGGTTATCGGCTTCAATGACCCCCGCTGGCACCTCCAACAGAAATCCGTCTCCATCAATAACCCATGCTGGGAACCGAAATTGCCTAGTCAAAACAATTGACTGACTATCAAGATTGTAGAGCAAGATCGCGGCACCATGTCCACGATGGTAAATTTCCCGTCGCTGTGTCTGCCACACACCGTCTGAGCGTAAATAGTCAAACTCAACGTCTTCTAGCTGTGCCCATTGGTTGGACAACAATTCACGGTGTTTGACATTGATCCTGTCCGTTTTCGTCGATACCTCGGGATGTGCTGTTTTCTTTGTACTCATCGCACTGGCCATTCACCGTTACTCAAACCTTATTGTCCCCTGTTACACGCTGTTACAGGTTGATGCGAATGCGAAATGTTTCTCGAACTGTGAATCCCGATAATTCAGTTAAGCCTTGTACGCGAACCAAGGCTATATCAAGTTCGTGACATCGAGAAATAAAACAATGAAACCTGTTAAAACAATTTTCCTAGGCACCCTGATTATCGGAACTGTCGCACTCGGCGCTTCAGCATACGCGAACCGCGGCGGTGACGGATTTCAGGACCGTATGATCAAACGGATCAGCGAACGGCTGGAATTGAACGACACACAAGTGATGGCACTAAACGGATTAGCAGACGAACTGAAGGAAACTCGAGACCTTATGAAGGGCGACGGCGACACTATGCGCACCGAAATGAGCAGCTTGGTCAACTCGAGCACATTCGACCAGGGGAAGGCGCTTAGCATGATAAACGACAGAGCCGCAGCATTAAAAAACAATGCTCCTGAACTTGTAGCGGTTGCCGCCGTGTTCTTCGATGGTCTGGACGCTTCCCAAAAAGAGAAAATCAGTGAGTTTGCTGGAAAAATACGCAAGGGCCACCGACACTAACCCCAATGGCATATGATGAGAATTCATCGAGTGAGTTAAGCTAATTTAATGTATTGCGTACTTCTCATAGACGATGATGGAAAGTTGGCAGAAGTGCTGAGTGAATACTGTGCGAAATTCGGAATTCGCATAGAACCTGCACTTCTGCCTAGCAGTGGCTTTGAGAAGCTAAAAAAACACTCTTTCGATGCCGTCATTCTGGACGTTATGCTTCCAGAAATGGATGGATTTGAAGTCTGCAAGAAACTCCGGCAATCTACCGATATACCTATCATCATGCTAACTGCACGTGGCGACGTGACAGATCGCATTGTCGGACTCGAACTTGGCGCAGACGACTACCTACCCAAGCCCTTCGATCCGAGAGAACTCGTTGCACGCCTACAAGTTAATATTAAAAGGCATAAAAACAGCAGTTTAACGCGCGCTGATCCACCAGCGATCGAAAACCTATACTTCGATGGCCTTTCAATTCACACCCTACAGCGCAAGGTCGAAGCCAATAATTCCAGCGTTGATCTCACAACGATGGAATATTCGCTGTTGCTGCTGCTAGGTAGTTCACCTGGAAAGGCCTTTTCACGAGACCAAATACTGGCTGAATTGAAAGGCACTGAGGTCGAGCTATTTTCACGCTCTGTCGACATTCTGGTCAGCAGGCTCAGGGCTAAATTGAAGCCACTGCAAGTCATTCACACTATTCACGGCGCAGGCTACGCGTTTGTTCTGCAACCAAAACCAGAGATATCAGGATGAAGTACTTTTCTTCATCACTATCACTACGATTGCTGAGTATTTTCATTGTCACGGCCGTACTCCTGTTTATCATTCTGGTTGCGGCGTTCTCATCAGGATTGAATGGCCAATGGCGACGCTCAATACAACCACATCTCGTCCAGTATGTTGAATATGTGCAACAGGATCTAGGTAGTCCTCCGATTCCCGATCGGGCTAACGCGTTGTCTGCGCGTCTGTTAGTCGATATTTATATCTACGAAAAAAATCAGTTCATTTACTCGACAAACGGACAAACCCTGGAAGTAGACAAACTTGCCTTTCACTCAGTAACACGACGAACAACTTCTTCCGCTAGAAAAACGAATTCCGAGCGTAAGCTGGATGCCTATATCTCAAATCACAGTAACGAACGTAAACGTATTTTACGTATTGATCAAAAGGGATTTTCGGTTTATTACGACCTGCAAAATCTTGGCACTAAACAGAGGCATTTATCGGGGTTCTTCAGCGAACTGCTATTGGCTTTGGCTGGTTTGGTGATTGTGCTTGCGGGCAGCTACATGGCTATAAGACATCAGCTTCTCCCAATTCGCCAGATACAAAAAAGTGTGAAACGCATGTCCAATGCGGAGCTCGAGCACAGGATTAATCGATCAGGCAATAGCGATCTTGATGTGTTATCGCACAGCATTGACAGTATGGCTGATCGATTACAAGCTTTACTAGATGCCAAGCGCCAACTGTTGATGGCCCTAAGTCACGAACTAAGATCCCCAGTGACACGTGCGCGAATTACTATAGAGCTGCTGGGGGAGACGATACACAAACAACGCCTGCTCGATGATCTTCAGAATATGGAAAGAATCATCAACGACATCATGGAATCGGAACGGCTACAAAGCAACCATACGGTGCTGAACAAGCAAGCTGTAGATGTACACTTTATTTTGTCAGACGAATTGAACCGGCTGTGTCCAGATGCAACACTTACGGGTCCAATTAACCCTTCTGGATGTCTGATAGAAGCAGATGAGGCCAGGCTCCGAATCGTATTCCGTAATCTTCTTCTAAACGCCACTCAACATGGCACCTTGAACTCAGAAGAGCCTAAAATTGACGTCTCTCTGGTAGCTGAGTCAGAATTTATTGAAATTGTAATACGGGACCACGGGCTTGGTATAGCTCCGGAGCAGTTAAAGTCCGTAACTGATCCATTCTACCGGCCTGATCCTTCGCGCAGCAGAGACACAGGTGGATTCGGTATGGGTTTAACGCTAGCCAAACTCATTACTGAGGCTCACGCAGGTACCATGAAAATCGAAAGCTACCCTGATATTGAACCTGGAACTCGTATCACTATCTGTCTACCACGAGTGAGTAAGCAAGCTTAACTCTACGACAGCTAGTCAACTAATAAACTAGACGACAGTCGCCCATTACAAAGCGAAGTCTATTAACTATCAGCGATGCGATTTTTTCTGTGAATTTGCCACTGTGGCACAAGTTCAACAGTCAATATTGCAGAAAGTATTAGTGCACAACCTACGAAACCTATGGCGTATATCTTTTCGTTAAGAAAGATAAATGCAAACAAGGCCGCAAAAGGCGCTTCGGCTGACAGGAAAATAGCCGCCTGAGGCGCACTTGTATAACGCTGCCCAATAACCTGAATGGTAAACGCAAAACCACTGGCAAATATACCCGCGTAAAGAATCTGTGGTGAAACGTCCAGAATAGCATTCCACTCTATCGGCTCAATCAATAGCGCTACGAGAAATGCAAGAAGTGCTGTGATTGTAAACTGTGTTTGCGACAGAGCCAGGGGCCGACCGGATTCACCTACGAATCGGGCAATTAACACAACTTGAAGCCCCCAGAACATGGCACTAACAATGGTCAGAATGTCTCCTTTGACAAGCTGCCCAAGTGCTCCACCTGATAAAAAAAAGATTCCCAAGAGAGAAAAAATAGCAGCCACCCACGTCACGGGATGCGGCTTACTCCGATATAGCAGTACCCCTAACAGCGGCGTAAAGACCACGTAAAGTCCAGTTAAAAAACCTGAGTTAGTAACGCTGGTGGTTAGCAGACCTACTTGTTGGGTTGCCATACCTGCGAACAAGCTTAAGCCGATCACCACAAACTTTAAGCAATCACCAATCCGTAACTCCCTGCCAGCAAAATGTTGTGCGCCTTTGGCAGCGCTACCTGCTGTAACGCGCTGTCTGCGTGATTCAAGCACCGTGAATGGCAGAATAACCAACGACGCTACCGTAAATCGTAGGGCGATGAATAAATACGGACCGATGGTATCCATAGCACTGGCTTGCGCAACAAACCCCATCCCCCAAATAGCACCAGCAAATAATAGTAGAGTGTTTGCATGCCAGCGTTTCATCGACAGATCCTCGGACTTTGTATTTGCTCAGCCGTTGGCAACCAGCAGACCGAGAAGCTTAACGTAAAATCACACCATTTCAGTGGCTGAAACGTAGAATCAATGCCTACTGTTCCATTCCTGTTCTCAATACACATGCCTCTCAGCCGATTACCACCTCGCAGCCGCCAAAAGGGATTAACTCCGCGCTCAAAAGCATCGGGCCGCACTGCCACCAATGCCTCTGGCAGCAGGAGTCGTCATTTAAGCCTCTGGGAAGCCATTCGACTTACCCGTGAAGAAATAGACAATTGGCATGCTTTATCAAAGTACATCGATACATTATTTCGCCAATTGATAGTCCCCCGAGAACAGCGGATTACAAATGTGCTTGGCAGACTGACTGGTTCGCTGATCAATCACTTGGACAACCCGACAAGAGATGCTGCCGAACGATCTCTGCTGGGCCTATGGATTATTCAGAACCTCGACACACTGAACAATCATCCATTCGCCACAAATTCTGATTGCCACGATCTACTCACTCGCTTAAGTGCCATACTCGACCATAATGACCCTATCGAGAGTCAATTAATCAGGCTGTTGCAACCCCATAGGATTGAAATACTCGGTAAAGCAGGTGACTTGGATGGTGAGGATTCTGGTGCAGCTCGTGAGACTTTTTCACAACGGAAGACAAATGATTTGGAGGAAGAATCTGAACAACCAGCCTTCGATTTTGGATGGCATAAAAAAGCATCACCCACAAATGACAACCGCCAAGACAACTCCCATGGCTCAACCAAACCTGCTGCCACTAATGAGCACAATGATAAATTCGAAAACGATCCCGATTTTATAAATCCAGCACAGCTGGATGCAAAGATCAGAAAATCTCAGAAAAGCCTCTCAGTAAATCGATTATTCCGCCAGTTGGCAAAAGTACTCCACCCTGATCGGGAGCAGGATGAAGCAATAAAAGCCGAGAAGCATTTGCTGATGAGTCAATGCCTGGAAGCGCGCCAGAGGAAAGACATTGATACGCTGCTACAACTATACTGCGAGCATGTGGGAGATCTTCCAGAAGACTTGACCGATAAAAGCCATAAGGAATTGATTTCAGCGTTGGAGCTGCAACTGAAGCTAGTCCAACGAGAGCTACGCCAACAGCGTTTTGGAGATGCCCTGCTGACACAAATTGTTGAGCGCTATTCAGATTCAAACAACCATCGAATGGAGGCTAAAGTTGCATTACATGCTAAACAGCTTGATCAGGAAATTAGGCATAACGAGACTGTGATCGAGCGCCTCAACACTCAAGCCGGATTACAGCTGGTTTTGAACCAACGTCGCTCAATCGAATCGGATCGTATGACCATCGTTGAAATTACCGGCGGATACTGATACGTCTGCATTTTATTGTGACGTCAGCCCTAAGACTTAATATTAAGTGCCTGGATTTCTTCCACAGCCATTCGAGCGATATCATCTATACCCTTGGCAACAGCCATGAAAAACACTCGCCTGTCCGTATCAAAGCCAACATGACTAATATTAAACGAAACTGCTTTGAGTAATTTACGGCCACTGCCCGACAGCAATAAAATCTGTCCTGTCATCTGAGCGCCTCCACCAGGCTCTCGCAAAAACTTGTCGAAAGAGACTTCTACACGAGCCACAGGTTCATAGTCACGCGGCCACGGCTCTACTAACACTGTGGCTTCAGTATGGGCTCTGAGGCGATCTGAGAGCAGACGTGTAATCGCATCTTCAGGCTCCTCCGCCCATCGATTTCCGTCATCCTGATTGACAGTACCGTCACTCTGGAGACTGGCAATCTGGGCATCAGAGGAATAGCCAGGCAATTCCACCGGACTCATCCCTAGCGACTTGATGCCAGATGTCTTTGCCAACTGAATGGTTCCAGCATCTACGTCGAAAGGCTCCAATAAATACAACTTTGGAGGCGGCCCGCTACTGCATGCCGACATCATGAACAGACTGCACAGCAACGTAACCCCAGTCCTTACCAGCCTCCCGTCCCAACGCAACGACTTTATCATTGTTCGCATACTCTATCGTCCAGTGAGCAAGGCATTAGGGTTTTCTTCCAATAGCTCTGCGAACGCTGCAATGGACTTCGCAGCGATGCGAAGCTCTCTGGCAGCCGCAGATAACTCAATATAAATTTCAGAATCTGGCGCTAGCCCTTCCAACACATTGTTAGCGTTATTTGACGCGGTAGTGAGCGAACTCACCATAGCTGGAAGATCCCTCGTTGCATCGGCTAGCAGCTTCATGGAGCTTGATAACTGTCCTGGCAAGCGCGCTATGTCCGGACTTGCCACCAAATGCCGGGCTTCCTGCAATAACTCAGTGGCAGCTGTCACTAACGAGTCCAGCGGAAGTTGAGACAGATTTTTTATAAGAGTTTCGACATCGGCGGTAACCGCTTCGACGTTACTGGAAATAACGGGCAGCTCCGGATAGGGTTGGCTAGAAAAATCTACCGCTTCTTGCAACCCATCAATGCTACTGACGAGCTTGACAATTAACGAACCGGTAAGCAAATTGCCGATAGCTAATTGAATGCGCATTCCACCATCAACAAGCCCGCTCACTCTATCGTGCCATTCACCCTGGGTAACGTCGTTAAGACCCAGACGCCGTGGTTGAAATTGCAGAACCACTGTTGCGATGCTAGCTGCCCCTGTCGTTTCAGGTAGTTTGACTGATACGCTTGCCACTCGCCCTACCGTCAGACCGTTATATTCGATCGGTGCATCTTTGCGAAGTCCCTTTACTGACCCTTCAAACCGTGCCATCAAACGAAACTGCTGATCATCCCCACCATCAAAAAGGCTCTCACGAGCAACTGTTCTTGAATCAAATAATTTGAATTTCGTGCCATTTTTCTTGATTGCAGCTGTTGCGGTTATTGGAGAGGCAGTTTCGAATGCAATACCACCGGTAAACAAAGCCGACATAGACTCGACGCGAACAGTAGCTCCATCTGCTCCGATGGAGCCCTCAACGCCAGACACCCCAAAAAACCGCGTATCAGGATAAACATTCTGGTGGTATGGCGCTTCTATAAATATGTCAAACAGCACCTGCGTTGCGTCTGTCGAAAGCCTGCGTCGTTCAACCTTGCCTACTTCAACTTGCCGTAAAAAAACCGGTGAGCCTACGTAGATGTAGCCAGCTTCATCGGCGCTCAATGTCAATCGGAGACCAGGGGAGCCACGCGTGGTGAGTGGTGGCTCGGCAAGACCTACGTATTGTGACTGTCGCTCACCCGGAATATCATCCCAGTCAACTTCAATGTAAGAACCAGATAATAAGGTACCCAGACCTGATATCTCTGTCGTATTGATGCGCGCATTAACTATCCAGAAGCGCGTGTTATCGTCCAGATAAGGGGACACTTGCGGATCCAGTCGAACACTGACTTCCACAGAATTGAGATCCTCAGCCAATCGCACAGCTTCAACCGTACCCACGTCAACATCATTGCGACGCACTCTGGTTTCACCTGCAATGACCCCACCCGCCTTATCAAACCGGATTTCGACCAATGGGCCTCGTTCTATATACGCCTGCCACAGGACCCACCCAGCAAAGACTAAGGCCGCAACCGGCAATAACCACGCAAACGATACTCGAGTAGACAGATAAGAGGCTCGTTCAACGAGTGATGTAGCAGGCGAGTGATCAGAACTTGAGGGCATATTATTTGGCGTCCCAAAGCAATCGGGGGTCGAGAGAGCTGGCCGCTAGCATCGTGAATACCACGGACAGTGCGAAGGCGTTTATACCCACACCTGGAAGGATAGTAAGAATTGCACCTAGTTGTATCAATGCAGCCAAAACAGCGACAACAAAAACGTCAATCATGGACCAGCGACCGATGACTTCGGTAAGGCTGTGCAATCGATGACGTGTGTGTAACGACATGTTCCACCTAAAATGCAGACTGAGCGCCAGCCCTGAAATAATGACAAATTTGGCCACGGGGATACAGATACTGGCAAAGAAGATAATGAACGCCACCACATAGCTGCCGCTATCGGCTAACGAGATGACTCCGCTAAATATGGTGTCTGATGTATCGCCACTGAATGATCGTGTCAGCATAATAGGAAACACGTTGGCTGGCACATACGTCAATATACCGACGATCAAGAACGCCCATGTTCTCTGCAAACTATGCCGCCTGCGTGATCTCACTGTCGCACCACATCGGCGGCACGCAGCATCATCTATTATTGGCTGAAGGACTCCACAAGCAGTACATGCTTTCAGCCCGGCTTGCAAAGCACTCACGGCTTCCGACTCAACTTGGCCCATACCGTGTCTTTGCACAACGTTAGGTTTACCAATACAGAGACAGCGACCAAAGCCAGCAGAGACCAAAAAGCGAGTCCTGCTTCCAAGTTAGCGAGCGAGCTTACCTTTACCAACGATACAACCACGCCCACCATGAATATATCCGCCATTGCCCAAGGTTCCAGCTGATGCGCCCACCGGAAAGCAATGCGCATGGAACGCCGCACCTTCCTATCAAATCGAATTCGCCAAAGAACATAGCCCAATAGAACCAATCGGACTAATGGCAAAAGTACAATAAATCCAAAGGTTAATAGGCCCAACCAGCGCATTTGGCTCGTCCACAGCGATTCAACAGCATCAATGACCGAAATCGTGCTTTCAATGCCTGAACGTGATAGCGAAAGAAACGGTAAAAAAAGGCTTATCAAAAGCAGTACGATTCCTGCTAACACTGCCGCAAGCGTTCTATCGATACTCAAAGGCTTGCACGTTTGAACTACATGATTACATCGCTTGCAGCGCGCAAACTCACCAGTTTCCAGGTGTTGGCGATCGTGCAGCAGGTCGCAGCCAGGGCATGCAATCAGCCTATCGATATCAATAGATCTTTCTGAAACATCAACAACGGTTGTTATCACTAAGAAGATTCGCCTCCGCGGTAATCCGCCATTGTACTGGACGCATGTGCTAACTGATTTACAGTTTCGCTGCAGTGTAGTTTCGAATCGGGTAAATATCGCTAAATTTGATGTACTCTCTTTCGTAATATGCGAATTAACGAATATTTAACTCAGATGATTCGGAGCCCTTTCTTGGCTCTTGTATTTCTGTTTATCCCAATGACGGCCCACGCTGCCGAACTATTGATGATTGAAGAGCCGGGCTGCGTTTATTGTGTCCGGTTCAATCGGGAAATAAGCCCAGCCTACCCAAAGACTGACGAAGGCAAATTGGCACCATTACGCAGACTTCAACTTAGTGATCCTTGGCCCGCCTCACTTGCAGGTGTCAGAAATGCAACAGTCACGCCTACATTCATTCTCGTTGATAATGGAGTAGAGATTGATCGACTGGTGGGCTATCCGGGTGATGAACATTTCTGGTTTTTACTGAGTCAGATGCTGGAAAAGCTCTGAACATGCCCGAAAAGCCAGTGAACTACTTAAATCACTGTCTCACGAAGATCGGCTCATGATTCTTTGCATGCCAT
>JBLHWG010000138.1:0-12512 GCA_047629055.1 Halioglobus sp. | reverse complement strand
TAAGTGTGGCAGGGTATGAAGGCGAGGTTCTGCGGGGAGCCTTCAAAAGTGTACCCAAAGGTGAACTAGAGGCGGCAAGAGCTTTTGGCATGGGCAGATTCACCATTCTTAGACGTATCTGGCTACCGAGAGCTTTGCAGAATGTTTTGCCTACTCTTGCAGGTGAGTTTGTACTTACTCTGAAATCCACGCCTCTGGCGGCAACCATCACGGTTTTCGATGTGTACGGGGTAGGCTCAATCGTCAGACAAGAGACCTACCGCGTCTATGAGCCATTATTACTAGTTGCTGGAATCTACATTTGCCTCACGGCATGCATTGTTGTGTTTTTCCGGTGGCTTGAGAATCGAGTACCGAGGCCAGCCTAAGATTTAATTCTGCTCCCAGCCCTTAAGTTCGCTTCTCATGTATGAACCGTTGAATGCTATTGCAGGCGTTGGATAGAGCCTTGCCATCAATACACAGGCCAATGCGGAGCAAGTAACGACCACCTGGACCGAAGCCGTCACAAGGAAGCACTGATACATCGTGGGATGCCAGTAGTTCCATAGCAAATGTGTAGGCATCGATTCCTAGAGGTTCGACATCAAGCAGAACAAACATGCCTTGTCCGGCATCGAGTAAGCGCACCGGTTCAAGGTCGGTAAACGCTGCAATAGCGATTGCGCGTCTAGCCTGCATCATGGCTCGAACAACGCCTGGTGTTTCAGTGGATTCTTCAAGGGCAACAACCGCAGCATCCATGACAAACGGAGCCAGGCCGTAATGCATGCAGACCGATAAATTACCCAGATGTTCAGCTAGTGGTGCGGGGCCAATCGCCCAGCCCACTCGCCAACCTGTCATACGGTGCGATTTGGACAAACTGCCAACGGTTATCAGTATGTCTTGAGCGCCGGGAACATGATGTGGCAGATCCAGGGAGTCAGCATCGACGATATCTATGTACACGGCATCTAGAATGAGCCAGATAGCGTTATCGACGCAGGTTTTAACGATTTTTTCGAGTTGCGCTTTTGTATAGCGACTACCCAGTGGGTTGTTTGGGGCATTCAATACGATTGCCTGAGTATTGGGTGTTACTGCTGCTATTAGCTTGTCTTCGTCTAATTGGTAGCTGTCGGTAGACTCAACTTGTACGGTAATAACCTTGGGTCCAGAAGCACCGAATGTGGCTTCGTAGGTGGTGTAAAAAGGTGCAACAAGTATCACTTCGTCGTCGCTTCCTAACAGTACCTGCGCGACTGCAAATAATGCGTTCTGTGCACCAACGTAAATAGTTACATCGTCGGCACCCATAGACTGACCCGTTAGTCGAGCATGGTATCTCGCCACTGCCGCACGCAGGCGTTCATCGCCTCGCACATCTGCGTAGTGGTGTCGACCACTGCGCAGGCTCGTAACAGCAGCCTCTACAATGATTTCAGGCGTTGTTTCATTGGTTTCCTGGCCGATGCTCAGTATTGTTACAGGATCGCCTTTTTCAACTCGCTGCACAGCAAGATTATGCACCGCCCAAGGGTCTATTTTCCTCGAGCTGTCCTTGTTATCATTAATTATGCGTTTCGTCAGTGCTGAAAATTTCATCTGAGCAGTATACCGCCTAGGCGCAAGTCGGGTGGCGACGGGTGGATATTTTAAACGGCTAACTGGCAAGTAGTTTGGCCTTGGCCACGAGTCGATAGGGGCCGCCCGTTTGCCGAGCATTAAATGGATAGCAAGTAATTAATACAAGGCCGGGGTTATTTTGAGAAATTTGAATAAACTGATTTCTTGAATCCACAACTGTTTTGTCGACTAACTCGTAACGCAAAAATTGCCCTTCAGTATTCTGCATATTAATATGAGCGCCGACTGGAAGGTGTTCTAGAAACGAAAGATGAGTGTCCCTGTGACCACCAATGGCAATAGTATTGCGTGTGGGGTTCAAAGTATTACCACCGACTAGTCCAGGGCCGAAAGCCATTGCTTCTCCCGATGCATCACTGAGCACAATGAATGATCTATTTGTGTCTACGACGTCTAATCGGGCAACTGTGCGTATATCGGCCCAGGACCATGGCTTGTGTGGTGCGGTATCGAGAAGACTCTTGCGCCAGGCGTTTTCGAGTAGTAGTTGGGCAACCGTGGCCTTGCTATAAATCCACCCAGCTTGGGTGCCACTGCCAATTGAGAAAGCAATAGCGATTGAGGCAATGCTGAGCCACAACCTGTTTACGTACTTGCTCTTTTTGGAAGCAAGTCTGGAAGGGTCTTGCGTGTAAGCAGTCATGCTCCCATACCCCTTTCTGGCGATGGGCATGACTCTTTTCTTGAGTACATTAATAGGGCGATACCTGCGCTTCCAAAAATCAGGCTCAACAGTGTCCAGCTGTCCGCTCCTGCTGCACCTTGAGGCATGGCTATCAACATCATGTCACTCCCGGCTGGAACTAGATTGGCCACTTTATGACTCGTTAGTGGCGCGACAGGCTCCTTGGTGGGTGTGTTGTCCACTGCAACAAAGCTTGTGTAGGGCGTAACTAGCCCAACATCAACGGCTATGTCTGTAATGGTGGTCTTGTGTAAATCTGGGTCGCTGGCATAGCGTTGTTCATCAAGTAGACTAGCTACTTTCTTTCTTGCCCAGTGCATCGCAACTGCAGGTGCGTTGGATTTATTGTCTGCGTGCCCAGAATCACTGGCAATGGCGCTTGACGTTGGCAGTGTCAGAGTCTGACTAATTCGCTTTCCATCATGCTTAGCCGTGATAATTATCTGGTCGACATTTTTACTAATTCGGGAAACCCATAACCCGGGTTTATCTGCGTATAAATCTGGAATCGGGCTTGGATATATCTCGCCGTAGCCATTGCTATATTGAATGGATATGTCTGTCATAACGGGAGATTCGAGTTTGCTCAGCAATTGGGTAACAGCATTTGCGACGTCGTGGGAATCCCGGATTGTAAGAGAGGTTCCGCGTCCTACTTGTGCCGCTTTTTTTATAAACCAGGTGTTCGGTGCTGGTCCTATGCCGATAGTAAATAGGCGGCTCTTACCAAGTTGTTTTTTGATACTCACAAGCAGGGCATCTTCATAACCCACGCTACCGTCGGTCATAAACACGACTTGTTTCAGTCTGGCAGGTGATTGTTGCTCATCGGCACTAGTGACAATGCGCCTCGCTGTTTTAAACGCAAAGGAAAGTGCTGATTGCATCTCTGTACCGCCATCGGCCACCAATGAATCTGTAAAGCGTCTAGCATCTGTGATCGCTTGGGGTGAAGCCGGCTGTGATTCTGGAAAAAGTGTAATGAAATCGTTGTCGAATGCGACAATGTTGAATGCATCTTGTGCGTCTAACCCATCAATAGCGAAGTGCAATGCTTCACGAGCCGCTTCCATCGACACTCCCGCCATTGAGCCGGATTTATCAACCACCAAAATCAATTCGCGGGCTACGGATTTTTTTGTATCAGACAGGGTGGGTGGCGTCATCATTATCTGAACATACCTGTCCTCATTATGATTGCTGACAAATACTTGAGTCTTTGTGATGTCTGTCGACGTCATTGGCCAATGAATTAGGATGTCTTTGTCCATAGGTGTCAATTTGATTTCGAAACCCTTTTCAGTGGCAGTAAGTCGATGTGTTTGGCTGTCAATTAATCCTGCATTAAGGACGGGCTCAATAGATGCGTTGACACTAATACGAGGACCTCTTGCTAAGGATGTTGAAACAAACGGGGTATTCAGTCTGTCTGGCTGATGGGTTTTTGAATTCGTATACCTTGGTGTCAATGTCGTTGGGAGGCGGAGATTGAAATAACCATCAACAACTTCAACAGGCAGGGTGATATCAAGCTTTACTGTCAATATCTCGCCAGGTGCTATTGAGGCCGCTTTCATGGTGAAAAGGTTTGGCCGCTGTTGCTCAACAAGACTAGCTATTTTGTTGTCTTTTTTTGCTTCTTCGTAGTGATCGCGGGCTTCGGCTTTAGGCATGATTTGGCCATGAATAGTTCGTTCGCCAACAATCATTACTAACCCCTGAATGGCTGATTCTTCGTTTAACGGAAATAGATAAGTACCTTCAGCCCATTGATCAGTTGTGTTCTGAAACTGTTGGGTGAGTGTTAGTTCTGCGAGCAGTCCGGTGACGGTTACATCAATATGCGCATCGAGTTGAATGGCATCGATGTTACCGTCAGCATGATGTAGTTGTAGGGTGCCTGCCGTGGGATAGTCGTTATTGGCGAGCGCCGGACCAAAGCCTGTAAGCAACTGCAGACTTAGGCATAAAACACTTGCTAACGCCCAATGCTTAACAATGAGTTCGAGCAAACGGTGTGGTCTGGGTTGATGCGATTTAGGCGGGCTGTGGGTATGATGCATAGTCGTGGCGTGGGAGTTGCGATAAGGTTTTTCACAGTAGACACCTCACTTTTGACTTTTCAGCGATGCAAGGTGGGTTAACTCGGATGAATTGTGATGAAATATGACTGAGCTACGGCGAATCGTCTTGGTTGAAGACGAACCTGCTTTACGTGATAACTACACATTGGCTTTAAGCCGAGCGGGTTTTGATGTGCATGGTTATGCAGATGCCGCCTCTGGATTGGTGGCCGTTAAGCAGCGTTTGCCAGATGTAGCAATTATTGACATTGGGTTAGGCCGCGACAGCGAAGCGGGTTTCGATTTATGTCGCTCTCTTAGAGAAATTTCTGCGCGCCTGCCTATATTGTTTCTCACCGCCCGCGACAGTGAGCTAGATGTAATATCGGGGCTCAGACTGGGTGCCGATGATTACCTCACTAAAGACATCAGTCTTGCTCAGTTGGTGGCCCGCGTAAATACACTTCTGCGCAGGGTCGATGCCTTTGCAGCGGGTGATACTACGGAGGCAATTAAAGCTATTGGTCATCTTGAATTGAACCAGCTTCGCTTGGTCGCAAAATGGCGAGCTGAGACCGTAGATCTTACCGTTACAGAATTCGCCCTTATCGAATGCCTCGCTAGAAATCCGGGGCAGGTTAGAAGCAGGCAACAGCTCATGGATGCCGCGAATCTTGTGTTAGATGATCAAACTATCACAGCGCATATCAAACGAATTAGAGCAAAATTTATCGCAATGGACAGTACTTTTGGCGGTATTCAGACGGTGTATGGACTGGGTTATCGCTGGATGGATGACTTACTTTACTAGCACCTGATGAAACTGCGTTCCCAAATGCTATTGGCTGGTGCGCTGACCTTGGCAGTGCCTATTGTGGGTTTGCAGAGCGTCAAACAGCTCTACAGCGCATTGCAAAAAACAAGAATTGACGAACAAACTCTCAAAGTCGCCAACATGCGACTGGCACTGTCTGATGAGGAGTCGGTTAATGCAGCGTTGACGACGGGCCTCGCCAGTGCAGGTGCGAAAGACTGGTACGCACAATCATCGCCTTATCCCATGTTTGTGGATGGTTATGCCGATGATTGGCAAGAATTGAATGATCAAGCATTTCGTTATGAGACAAAGGATTCAGTTGCAAGCGTCAGCGTTAATAACCACGATTTGCGTGCAGATGTCCGCGTCGCGAAAAGCTCTGACAACCTCTTCATGTATCTCACTGTTACGGATGACGTAGTGATTTATCACTTGCCGCCGACAATGCGGCCCGATGTGGGAGAGGGCGAGCTGCCTAATCGACAAGCACGGCTGGTTAACGGAGACTCCATCGAAATACTTGCCCAGGATAATCAAGGCGCCTGGAAGCACACATTGTTTCGACCGATTGCTCCAGGCACGATGGCAGGTCTGCGGGCATTAGGTTCCAATGGAGGGCGAGGCTATTTCGATGTTGCTGAACAGCCTATGCCCGGTTGGGTAGGTGCCTGGGTGAGTACGCAGAATGGTTATCACGTTGAAATAAAAATACCGCTACCGCCCAGTGGAACACCGATTGGGCTGGCCATTGTTGATGTTGATTATTCGGGAGAAGATCGGTCTTCCTGGGTGGGCACTCTATCTCCAGAACGGATGACTAAGATATCCACTAGTAATGCAACGCTGGAATCTGTGCCTGGGGGGATTATTTTCCACGATAGTCCATTAACACATCAGTACCTGAAAAGATGGACGAGTCCAGGCGTACGAGCACGGCTATTCGATGTTCATGGCAGGCTTATGGCAGATATCGATAATCTTTACGAAAAATATGATTCTTCCGATGAAGCCTTCGCATCAGCCGAAACGAGTGAAGGATTATGGGATGCAATACTGTTGCGCATTTTTGCGTTTTTTGTTGCCGGTGATTTGCCATTGTTGCCCGAGTCGCGAAACACACCGGTAACCCTAATACTCAGCGATGAGCGCCGAGCAACAGTGGTGGGTGATGCGCCGATTACGTCGAGGTATGTCACCGACGAAAACGATCGCGTGCTAGGAACACTTGCTCCTATTGGTTCAAAACCACGTCGTGGATACTTGTTGTTTGAAGCCAATGAGGAGCACGCTTCGGCTTATGCAGGAAGTGAAATGGCACGTTTATACAGTTTGTTACTGTTGGTGAGTTTGTTGGCTGGAAGTGGGCTTCTGATCTTTGCTTTTGTCCTGTCGTCGCGCATTCGTCGACTGTCTCAGGAGGCTCAGCATGCCATCGCTGATGATGGTCGTGTCCACGGGTTGCCAGGTAGTGACGCCCGAGATGAAATTGGAGACTTATCTCGTAAGTTGTCGACCTTGCTTGCGCGCTCCGCTGCTTACACGCAATATCTTGAGGCACTGGCGAGCCGTCTATCTCACGAATTAAGAACTCCGCTATCGGTGGTACGAACGTCGTTGGAAAACCTGGACCGTGAGCAGCTTGACAGCCAGTCGCTGCAGCTAGTCGATCGGGCCAGCGATGGTGCTGATCATTTAGGTTCCATTATTAAGGCATTGGTGGAATCCACTCGCCTTGAACAAAGCGTACAGCTGGCGGACAAACAATCCATTGACCTTGTGGAATGGATATCAGGCTCTCTATTGCGTTATCGGCAAGTATACCCGGAGACAGACTTACGTTTGAGTACAGTGCCAGCAAGCGCTGTTAACGTCACGGCATCACCAGAACTTCTTCAGCAAGCATTCGATAAGCTTGTTGACAATGCGGTTGGATTTGTTGAAAAAGGACCCGTTTTTTTGCATCTGACGATAAACAAACAGTCTGTGCCACATCGTGCGTCTCTGGGAGTGGCTAACCTTGGAGAAAGGGTGCCTGCAGATGCTATGGCCCAATGGTTTGATCCGATGTTTTCAGATAGACAAGCTGGTGGTCGAGAATTACACCTCGGGCTAGGGCTCTATATTGTCAAGATGATTGCCGAGTCTCACAACGGTAGCGCCTTCGCCCGGCATCAGCGTACAACCGACCGCCAACAGTGGATTCACGTAGGGCTGCGGCTTCCAATGATCTAAAGACTCCTAGATCGCCGTTGGACGTGACACAATGCGGCCATGGCTGATATACGAAATTCAATAATTTCCATACGTGGTTTGACCAAAACCTACAAGGGTGGGCATGAGGCTCTCAAGGGCATCGACTTGGAGATCCGGGAGGGCGAAATACTGGCACTTCTAGGTCCTAATGGCGCAGGCAAAACTACTTTAATTTCAACTATTTGTGGGCTTGTCCGGCCAACATCTGGAACTGTCAGTGTGGGTGGTTTTGACATAGTTCGTGATTACCGAAAAACAAGACACCTGATTGGCCTGGTGCCTCAGGAGCTCACTCTTGGGGCATTTGATTTAGTCAGTGATACTGTCAGATTTAGTCGGGGTCTGTTCGGGATGCCGGAAGATGAAAACAAGATTGACGAAATTCTGTCGGCTCTTTCGCTTATGGATAAGAAAGATGCCATGGTTAATCGTCTTTCCGGAGGAATGAAGCGTCGCGTTTTAATTGCCAAGGCGCTGGCTCACGAGCCTCGAGTATTGTTTCTGGATGAACCGACGGCAGGGGTCGATGTTGAGCTGCGCAAAGATATGTGGAAGCTGGTGGAGAAGCTGCGACAGACCGGCGTCACGATAATTCTTACTACGCATTACATCGAAGAGGCTGAAGAAATTGCTGACCGTGTTGGGGTAATCAGCGATGGAAAACTTCTCGTTATCGATGAAAAATCCAATCTGATGAATTCTTTGGGGCGTAAACAACTTATTGTAGATTTGCGAGCACCCATAACCGAACTACCTGCTTTGCTCCATAATTTTGATTTGGAACTATCGGCAGATGGTCAACGCTTAACGTATACGTTCGATACGCAGGGCGAAAGAACCGGTATCACTGCATTATTGCAAGCCGTCGGTGAGGCAGGTCTGGGATTGAAAGATCTCAACACCTCACAGAGTTCCCTAGAGGATATTTTCGTTAATTTGGTGCAAAACCATAATGAACACTGAAGCAATTAAAGCGATCTACTTTAATGAGATGCGCCGCACTCGTAAGACTCTAATGCAGAGCATTGCATCGCCCGTCATCTCAACGGTTTTATACTTTGTCGTATTTGGCTCAGCCATAGGGTCTCGAATACAGGCGATAGATGGCGTCAGTTACGGCTCATTTATTGTGCCTGGATTGATCATGCTGTCATTGCTTACCCAAAGCATATCGAATGCATCGTTCGGCATATTTTTTCCAAAATTCACGGGGACAATTTATGAAATCATGTCCGCACCAATCTCATTTTTTGAAATATTGTTAGGCTTTGTAGGTGCTGCGGCAACGAAGTCATTGATCATCGGCATTATCATTCTAATAACAGCGTCGTTCTTCGTTGAACTTCGTATTGCTCACCCATTTTGGATGGTTGGATTCTTGCTGCTAACCTGCGTCACATTCAGCCTGTTTGGTTTCATTATTGGCTTGTGGGCTGATAATTTCGAAAAACTACAATTGATCCCATTGCTGGTTATTACACCTCTGGTTTTTCTGGGCGGTAGTTTTTATTCCGTCAGTATGTTGCCGGAATTCTGGCAGAAAGTGACCCTGCTAAACCCTGTGCTGTATCTGATAAGCGGTTTTCGCTGGAGCTTTTTTGAAGTGTCTGACGTCAGCGTTATGGTTAGTCTTTTCACCATATTAGGTTTTCTAGGCTTATGCCTGGTCATTGTTGGGGTTATGTTCAAAACTGGCTACAAGCTCAAACAATGACGTGTTAGTGAGCCACGCGTGTTAGTGAATAAGTAAATGTCGCGCACAGAGCGGTTGTGCAAGCTAGTCGGTGCCACGGGTACTTTTGAGATAGGCATAATAGTATCCATCTATATTCTCGGCATTCAATTCCTTTAGAGATTTATTAATCATCATGAGCAGCAATGACTTTTTCTCGGCCAACTTGGCCGATACCGACCCCGCTATTCAGGCGGCAATTACCAGCGAGCTGGGTCGCCAGCAACATGAAATCGAGCTAATTGCCTCGGAGAACATTGTATCTGCAGCTGTGATGCAGGCGCAGGGTTCTGTCATGACCAACAAATACGCGGAAGGCTATCCCGGTAAACGCTACTACGGTGGTTGTGAACATGTTGATACTGCTGAGACACTGGCAATAGAGCGGGCGTGTTCTCTGTTCGATTGTTCGTACGTCAATGTGCAACCGCATTCCGGAGCTCAGGCAAACCAGGCCGTATTCCTTGCATTGATTAAACCTGGCGATACGTTCATGGGATTGGACTTGGCTGCTGGAGGTCACCTGACTCATGGATCCCCCGTGAACCAATCGGGCAAATGGTTCAATGCCGTTACTTACGGCGTCGATGAAACGACTCATCTGATCGACTACGAAGCGATGGAAGCTCAAGCGCGGGAAGTCAAACCTGCACTCATCATTGCGGGTGGTTCTGCTTACCCTAGAGTCATCGACTTCGCCAGATTCCGAAAAATTGCTGACGAAGTCGGTGCCTACTTCATGGTCGATATGGCCCATTTTGCGGGGCTTGTAGCAGCTGGTGAGCATCCGAACCCTTTGGATCACGCTCACGTTGTTACAACCACTACTCATAAAACTCTCAGAGGTCCGCGCGGCGGAATGATTCTGTCCCGGGACACCGATCTGGGTAAAAAATTCAACTCCAGTGTATTTCCAGGGTTGCAAGGTGGACCATTAATGCATGTCATTGCAGCCAAGGCCGTCGCATTTGGTGAGGCTCAACAGCCAGAATTCAAGCAATACCAGAAAGCTGTCATTAGTAACGCAAAGGCGTTGGCTGAGACACTGGCACAAGGTGGCCTCAATATGATTTCTGGTGGTACAGATACTCACGTCATGCTAGTCGATTTGCGTCCCAAAGACGTAACCGGTAAGGCGGCTGAAGCAGCACTAGGCAGAGCAGCAATTACGTGCAATAAAAACAGCATCCCATTCGATCCTGCATCGCCGTTTGTCACATCAGGTATTCGACTCGGTACGCCCGCTGCGACGACCCGAGGATTCGATCAAGAAGAATTTGTCCTTGTTGGGCAACTCATTTTGCGCGTCCTTGATGGACTATCTGCAAACGGTGAAGATGGAAATGCCGAAGTTGAAAAGGCGGTTGCTGCAGAAGTTATCGAGTTAACCAATAAATTCCCGATTTACGCGTAAGCTTTACTGCAATCCTGCTACCGGGCCTTGCATGTCGGTAGCAGGAACAAAAATTTGCCGTGGTGTCGAGCTTAAACGCTTGGGCCTGCCATTAGGCCACCGTCCAGCACTAGCACGTGGCCAGTAATATAGGCAGCCCCGGCCAGTAAGTAGACAATAGCTTCTGCAAACTCCTCGGGCCGACCTTTACGTCGCATAGGTAGTTTTGCAAGCGTATCTGGCGGGATATCGAATCGGCATTCCCATTCGGATTCTACTATGCCAGGTGCAATAGCATTTACCCGTATATCTGGTCCAAATGCCCGAGCATGTTCTTTTGTCAGCGCAACCAGTCCAGCCTTGGTTGTCGCATAGACAGCGCTTGACCCGTTGCCGATTAATCCAGCTGTTGAGGCGGTGTTCACAATAGATGCAGAATCACTTTCGCGAAGCGCATCTATGGCCGCGGCGGTACATCGATAAGGGCCTTGCAAGTTGATACTGAGTAACTTTTGCCAAAACTCTTCATTTTGAAGGGTAAAGTCAGTGGGCGGTATGGGTTCGCGAGTCCCCGGAGTACCTGCATTGTTGACTAAGTAATCCAGGCCACCCAGTTCGCTAATGGCTTTAGCCACAAATTCTTTAGCACTGTCGGCATCGCCAACGTTCCCTGGAGCTGCAATTACGTCCCACCCTTCAGCTGTTAAGCGTTGAACTTCAGCCTCTAGTTTTGCATTGTGGGGTAAATCATTAAGTGCAACAGATGCCCCACTTCTAGCCAAAAGTGCTGCCGTTGCCAATCCAATACCTGATGCTGCACCTGTTACCAGTGCGCGTTTGCCTGCTAATGAAAAAGAAATCATAAACCCTAAACCTAAACCGGCGATCTAAGTAGATCGCCGGCATTGTAATGCAATTATGGCACGTTAAATTAACGCAAAAGTATTATGCAAACCACCAACGCTCAGCAATTTTGTTGCCGTCGTTAACCCAATTAGCAGCAACGTTTTCGCCATGCGCTACTTTCTTGGAGTGGGCATGTATGTAATTTGCCCACATTGCAATTAGGGCACCCCCATCATCATGAAGTAACTGCTGTGCTTCCCAATATTGATTCTTCCGCATTTCATTGTCTGTCTCAGAACGAGCAGAAACAACCAGATCATTGAACTTGGCAGAGTCTTCAGTGCCTTTCCAGGCTGTGTCATTCCACTCAGTATCGTTGGTGTACGCCGCTGAGTACATCCAGTCTTGCGTAGGTCGTCCACCCCAATAACAAGCACACCAGCCCTTTTTGTTCCAAACGTTGGACCAGTAGCCGTCTTTTGGTTCACGGACAACTTCGATATCAATGCCTGCTTCTTTTGCAGAGGCTGCGATAAGCTGTGCTGCATCAACCGCACCTGCGAAGGCAGCATCGGATGCTGAGAGTTGGATGGTTCCGCTGTGCCCAGATGCCTTGTAATACTCTGCAGCTTTTTCAGGGTCAAATTCGCGTTGGGCAATGTCGGTGTTAAGAAACGGCATGGCCGAAGAGACTGGGATGTCGTTTCCAGCAACACCATGACCTAACAGAATCTTATCAACCAGTTCTTGACGCTTGATCGCGTATTTCAACGCCATGCGTAGGTCACGATTCTCGAATGGGCCAACATCTAGTCTCATCGGAAAGGTGTAATGCTGCGTGCCTGTGGTCTCCAGAATATCCAGATTAGGAGCTCTGGCAAGCAGTGCTACAGTTTTCGGATCAACGTTGTCGATAACGTCAGCATCACCATTCATGATGGCGTTTTGCCGTGCGGTTACGTCGAGAATTGAGATTAATTCAATCTCGTCAAAGTGAGCACTATCTGTTTTGAAGTAGTTAGGGTTGCGCTTGGACAAAGCCCGAACGCCAGGCTCAAACGATTCGAGTACATAGCCACCAGTTCCTATACCAG
>JBLHWG010000137.1:0-12517 GCA_047629055.1 Halioglobus sp. | reverse complement strand
AGGTAGTTTGGTGAAGTGGTTATTGTCAGATGAAGCGAGTTTTGTTACTGGGTCTATCTATCCTGTGGATGGCGGATATAAAGCAATTTAACTAAACATAAAAAACACTATGAGTGAAAAAAAAGAGTACGACGCACGGACGCCTTATCAACTACCTTTTCCTAAGGATGCATTGACTGAGATCGTGATACCCGATGGGATACCGGAAGATGATCGACTGTGGGTGCCACAGAGTGAGAACGTTTGGTTTCGCCCGTTATGTCTGAATCGTTCACAAGGCTATTGGATGAACTTGTTGAAAGTTACCAAATCAGGTGTTCTGTCTCGCCACCGGCATCCGCAACCCGTGCATGGCTGGGTGTTAAAGGGTCGTTGGCATTATCTGGAACACGATTGGATGGCAGAAACCGGATCTTATGTTTTCGAACCACCGGGTGAGACGCATACGCTAGTGGTGCCTGAAGGTGTGGACGAAATGATCACTTTTTTTCAAGTTAATGGTGTGATGTGTTACGTAGATCCCTGGGGCGAGGTTCTTGGGTATGAAGATGTTTTTACTAAAATCGATCTATGCCGAGCACATTATTCTGCGGTTGGTTTGGGTGAAGATTTTGTTGATCAATTCATTCGGTAGAGTAGCAATCTACCGCATGGTTCTAACTTAGTTTAGTGATAACTTTTCGCAATACAATTGACTTGCTCTATGCGAGATAAGTATAGTAAAAACCTTGTATTAATAGCTTTATTTTAACAATAATCAAAGAGGACACAATGAAAAAAACAGTACATATCCGATCACTGATACAAGCGACAATTGCCGCAACGGTAGCATTCTCGGCAACATCTGCATTTGGTCAAGACGTTCTGAAATGGGCCCACGTTTATGAATCCGGTACGCCGTATCATCAAGTCGCTGTCAACGCTGGAAAAGCGTTCGAAGAAGCTACTGATGGTCGCTACAGCATTGACGTATTTCCAGCCTCTCAGCTTGGGAAGGAAGCTGCATTAAACGAAGCATTATCGTTAGGTACCATCGACATCATCTACACTGGTGTTGCTTTCCTGGGGCAGAGTTACCCGCCAATCTCAATTTCAGATTTCCCTTTTACACTTCGAGATTATGATCATTGGAAGGCCTACGGTGAGTCTGATTTGTTCGCTGAGCTTTCCGGCGCCTATACAGACATCACTGGCAATGAAGTCATAGCGCTTACGTATTATGGTGCGCGCCACGTAACAGCTAACAAGCCCATCCTCACACCTGCGGATATGGATGGTTTGAAAATTCGAACACCGAATGCTACTGCCTATCAACTTTTTCCTGAAGTAACCGGTGCCAATCCAACACCGATGGCGTTTTCTGAAGTTTATCTTGCACTCCAGCAGGGTGTCGTGGATGCACAGGAGAATCCACTTCCAACGATTCAATTTAAAAAGTTTTATGAAGTCCAGACGAACATTAATTTGACTGGCCATATTACAAACTCTCTGGTCACACTAATCGCACCAGGAACTTTGTCAAAGCTGAGTGAAGAGGATCGTGCCACTCTAGATACAGTGCTGACAGCAGCCGCACTCGATGCTTCAAATGCAATTGTAAAATCTGAAGCCGAACTGGCTGATTGGTTCCGCGAACAAGGTGTCACTGTAAACGTTGTTGATCGTGGACCGTTTATCGATATGGTTTCACCAGTTCTGTCCAGTGCGGATATGCCTTGGGAGCCTTCTGTATTCGAACGCTTACAAGCAATCCAATAGCTCTATAATTATTTTAACGAAAACCTAAGGTAGCGCCCAGCCTCATAACTGGGCGCTTTCAACTGATGAAGTGAGCAGAATGAGCGACGATACAGACACACTGCAAAGATTGTTTGCCGAACAAGAAGAGCTTGAGAAAGAACGCCTGGCAGAAAACGCAGCGACACGATGGGATATTCCAGTACTCATTGTATTCGCTACCTTGTTTGCAACGGTCTTCTTGCAGTTTTTTACTCGATATGTCCTCAACGATTCACTGTCTTGGACAGAGGAAGCTGCCAGGTATTTGCTCATCATTTTGACATTTGTCGGGGCCATCAATTGTCAGAAAGCTGATAGCCATATACGACTTGAGTTTATAGATCATGTGTTTACTCGGCACGTCTATCACTTGAAACTTATCGCACTCACGCTATCGACCTTTTTCTTCGGTTTTCTCGCATACGCGTTAACGATTTTAGCGAGGACAACAAGTTTTCAAAAAATGGTCTCGCTGCCATTCCCGAAATATTATTTGTATATCATCATTATGGTTGCATTGATAGCTTTGGTCGCCGTTCATATTCTACAAATAGTGCGCATGCTTAAGGCTCCTACATCATGACCGTCATCCTGCTATTTGTTGCACTATTCGTGTTGATGTTTTTGCGAGTGCCTATTGCTGTCGCATTAGGGCTGGCATCACTGGGTTACATATTGATTGACGGGCTTCCACCTGTGGTGCTTGTTCACAACGTCATCAATGGGATGAATAGTTTTCCCCTACTTGCCATTCCGTTTTTTATTATGGCTGGTGGGCTGATGAATTCAGCAGGTATAACCACTCGGATATTTGGATTTGCCCGTTCCCTAGTAGGGTGGATGAATGGTGGGCTAGGGCATGTGAATATAGGCGCAAGCATCATTTTCGCGGGTATGTCCGGCGCGGCTGTGGCCGATGCTGGTGGGCTGGGTGCCATTGAAATCAAGGCAATGCGCGATGCTGGATACGATGACGACTTTTCGGTTGGCGTTACCGCAGTATCGTCAACGATAGGGCCCATCATTCCGCCATCGTTACCGTTGGTTATTTTCGGTGTAATGGCGTCGGTGTCTATTGGTGAGCTGTTTGTGGCTGGAATAATTCCTGGTCTTTTGATGGCAGCCTCTCTGATGGTAATGGTCTGGTATCTGGCCAAAAAGCGTAACTACCCCAAGGATGTGGCTTTTAATTGGCGCAATGTAAGAACATCGTTCAAAGCTGCATTTTTGCCACTGATGACGCCAGTCATTATTGTGGGCGGTATTGTTACTGGCGCATTTACTCCTACTGAGGCCGCAGTTTGCGCTGCAAGCTACGCCATCGTGTTAGGTATGTTTGTCTATCGAACCCTCAGTCTGAAAAAGCTTATGGCGGTGTCTATGGATACCATCGAAACTACAGCTTCAATTATGCTGATAGTAGGGGCCTCATCAATATTTGCATGGATTCTGACAGCTAATCAGGCAGCAGCACTATTCGCTGAGACCTTGCTTGGGCTAACAGACAACAAGAATTTGATTCTGCTGATGATCATGTTGGTGGTCTTGATTCTTGGGCTCTTTATGGAAACCATTGCAGCGATTTCAATATTAGTTCCGGTTCTGCTGCCCATTAGTGCTCAGGTAGGAATTGATCCAGTGCATCTGGGCATCATCGTTATCTTAAACCTCATGATTGGCTTGCTAACGCCGCCTGTTGGTATGGTGTTGTTCGTACTTTCAAAAGTGTCGAACGTACCCTTTGAAAAATGTGTGCGCGCAACTATGCCTTTTTTAGTGCCGTTAATCATCGTTCTACTGCTTCTAACATTCTTCCCGAAACTGACTTTGTTTCTGCCAGAGCTACTCTACCGTTCTTAAAACATTAAGTAATTTTCTGTACACCGTATTTTAGATAAGATCTGATTGAAACTAAGGCTATGCGCCCGTATAGGCGCATAGCTTGCCCGATGAATCGAATTGCATCGATTGCTGTTCACCTACTATCGACAAAACATCGGAAGACGCTACGTGCTCCAGTAATGCAGGCGACACCCAGACTCGGTGAAGTTCCAAGGTATTACGAATTCTGACTATCTTGGCGGTTTCAGGTGTAATCAAGTTACAGGTTTTAAGCGCTACGCAAATCGCATCTCTGTCCGTGTTCAGGATCATCGGCAGTTTGGCAGGGTTGAGTATGGTGGCCGTGATGGCATTGGTGTACATGGCACCTAAATCAATTTTCTCAATACAAGCTCGTGTGGTGATATCTGCACTACCGATACCAACGCCATTTCCAAGCGACTGCTGTGTGACATCCAGTGCCACAATTTTCTGGATGAGCGGGGCGTCGTCAAAGCCGGGTAGGCCGGAACCTGGACGGCCAGTGACATTGGGATCCATGCCCTCACCACTGATGTTTTTACCTATCTCATCAACAATGAGCACATCGATCTCTGGAAAAAGCAGTCGCCCAATAGAACCCTTCGCTTTGTTCAGTAACTCTTTCTCACGACTTAGAATCTGCTCTTTAGGGATGACTTCGATATCCATCAATTCATCAAACGCATTCTCCAGAATCGCAAGTCCAAATAGCACTGGGAGTTTGTCGAGAAGCAGCGTTGCCGCTTGCGGAAGGATGTTCTCGAACGCTGCAAATCCATGATTGTGCAGTGCCACGGCACCTTTATGTTTGGCCAGGCCAATGCATAGCATCTTGACTAGGCCACTTTCGTACTGAGCTTTAAAATCGGCGTGTGGTTTGATCTTATTTGCAATGACGATGGCATCTGCTTCGTAGGCCAATCGATCGGTAAATAAGGGAGTACCGTCAGAAAGTGTTGTGACCTCAACAACGTCCATCGACGATCGTATTGGAGCATTGACAGAAGCTTCGGTTATACCGTAACCGGCAAGAACCTTGATTTGGCCTTCTGCGGTTGCACCACCATGACTGCCCATTGAAGGGACAATAAATGGATGGCCCCCTTTTTCGCGCAAGCTAGCAACCAAGGTGCGTATGATTTCACCGAGCTCAGCAATGCCGCGACTACCCACTGTTATAGCAATGGATTTACCACTGACTGATGAGTCGGGAATGCGATCCAACTGTTCGTGAAGCGTAGCGCCTATATCCGCTAGCCTTGTGCGATTAAACTGCTGATCAACAGGTACCAAGGGCGGGATTTCGTAATTCATCCCTCCTTCGATATTGACAGATATTGGGCCTAGATTTATCACGTCACCAAAACGCCGGAAGCGCTAACGATATAGCAGGCACATAGGTAATCAGCATCAAGAGCGCAACCATAACAACGAAAAATGGCAGGATGCCTCTACTGAGTTCTTCAATGGATACCCCTGAGATGTTACTTGCGACAAAATGATTGACTCCTAATGGTGGTGTGCAAAAACCTATGGTCCGATTCTCCGTCATGAGCCATAAATAATAGCGCCGGTTTCTTGAACACAAATAGCTCTAAAGTTGATTTGATAAATCAATCTCAGTGATTTATTGGCATCTAACATATCAGTTTGATGTCGGTAATACGACGTTTCTTTTGGAGCATGAATGGTCTGCGGCAGGAAATACGATAGAAAAGCTGCGCGCAGAGCGATATTTGCCTAATCGGGCACTTTTTGGATATTGCTGTGCCCCAAATACGTCAGACTGCGTCGTTACCCACGTGTCTCTACAACTCTTTCGAAAATGTTGTCGGAAGTGAACACCCACCGGAATGAATAACCTAGCTCTCAAATGTCCAAATTAGAGAAAAATGCGTTACACGATACAACCTACTTAAATTCAACCTACGCGGTGTTGGATTTCGAAACGACGGGCTTGAATCCTAAGCATGGCGATAGAGCGATTGAGATTGGGATATCGTTATATTCGAGAGGAAAAGAGATTGACACGTTCTCGTCTTTAATAAACCCTGGAAGGCGCATCGACCCTTTCATAACTAGTTTGACGGGAATTAGTAATGCCATGGTCGCAACAGCGCCATCCGCTAGGGACGTCATGCAGCTAGCGTTAGAATTTACAAAAGATGCACAGTTGGTTGCGCACAATGCAGGGTTTGACAGGAAGTTTTGGCGTCATGAAATACAACACGAATTAGGCATTTCAGATGATCGGGACTTTCTGTGTACATTGATGCTATCCAGACGAATATTCCAGGCATTTGGTAGTCACAAGCTTGGAAGAATTGCTCAAGAATTAGGTGTCAGAGCGGGTCGCAGTCACAGAGCTCTGTCAGATGCGCAAGTTACGTCTCAAGTACTTTCTGTCATGTTTGAGCGTCTGCGTTTAGCGTATCCAGATAAGAGTATCGACCCACAGTTCTTGAAAACCTATCAAAAACGAGCAAGGACTGGATTGCCCGATTTGACCATTGAACACCTTATTGCGCACGAAGTTAAAAAAACTAATACCAGGAAGGTCACTGCTCAATCAAAGTCATTGAACAATAAAGTCATCGAACAATAGGTAGTCAGCTGCCCAGTACATCAGAATCGCTCTGCACGCAGTACGTCACAATCAGTAACGGTAACCATACCAATGTATCTATCGACTATCGCGTAAGCAAGTTCGAGCAGTTCGTCCAGTTTCTCCTCTCGTACAATACACAGCACCATGATCAGCCCACCAGCTCTGGAGACCTCACCTTCGCGACTCCATGGCCCAGAACGACCATTGCCGCCTAATACGGGTAACAAGGTGTACCCCGTGACGCCTGCCTCGATAAGTGCGTTAGTAAGACGCGATTGCATGGGCGTTTCTATAATGATTTCTAAGCGTTTAGCTTTATGTTTTTTCATGGGTACTCACGCAAAAAAGAAGTTGGCAGTTGCAATGTATACGGGAATACCGATAGTGAGATTGAACGGAAAGGTCACACCCAACGATAGCGTAAGGTAAATCCCCGGATCAGCTTCTGGAAGGGCAACGCGCATAGCGGCAGGCACTGCAATATAAGATGCTGATGCGCTTAACACCATAAGCAAAACGGTGCCGCCTTGAGATAAGCCCAAGATATAGCCTATGGGTAGACCAATACTAGCTCCTACAACGGGCATCAGGACTCCAAATACCAGCAGTCCTGGAGTAATGGACTGGCGACTCTTTGACAATGATCGGCCTGCTAACAGGCCCATGTCGAGCATGAATAGACACAGCACGCCCTTAAACGGTGAGACGATGAAACTTTCGATTTCTTTGAGTCCGTTTTCACCGGTGATGATGCCGATAAGGAACGACCCTACTAACAATACGATAGAACCATTGAGTAGAATTTCGCGCCACAAACCTGCATCCATTCGTGTTGATGATTTGTTGCTTCTAGTGACAAGCCACAGTGCGGAGAGAATTGCGGGTGCCTCCATAATGGCTGCAACTGCCACCATATAGCCTTCTGATGCTATTCCATAGTTATCCAGCACTGACGTCGCTGCAACGAATGTCACAATTGATATTGAGCCGTAATGCCCGGCAACTGCTGCAGCGTTGAGCGTATCCAATTGCGTCAATAGCCGCAGTAGACAGAAAGCTATGATGGGCAAAACCGCTGATAGAAAAATACCCACTAAAAGGGTTGCCAGCATAGTGCCGTCTAATCCGTAACTGGCAAGACTTACACCGCCTTTAAATCCTATGGCAAACAACAGATAGATAGACAGTGCCTTGGCAGCGGCCTCGGGGACCGACAAGTCGGATTTCGCCAACGCTGCAGCCAAGCCCAGTGCAAAGAAAAGTATTATCGGCGAAACCAAATTTGCGGTTGCCAGCTGGAGCATATCTGCCATAGGTCGTTTTTTACGTTCAGTAACGGGCTAGTAAGCCTTACTTTGTAATTGTAACTGACTACTTTTTTGAACGTCTCTAAATTCTTTTGCCACAGCACGGCTGTGGCGACCGTTCTGCAATATGCCTGGTCCTCGCCATGCAGAAAGTTAGTTACATTGGGTTAGGCGTATTCATTCGGAAAAACCTTGTGGTTACCTGCGGAAAAACCATATGAACACCTGAATAACAATGTGCTAGTGTAGGCGCTCTTGACGGGGTGCTAGAGACCAATTTGGTCAAAGGCTGAGATGTTGTTCGACGAAAGTCGGCACGATCCCGATGAACCTGATGCGGATAATGCCGACGAAGGGATCAAGTTTACGAAATCTAGACCTATCGATTTTGTATTCGTGCTCCATCTCCGGCTGATCTAAGCGGAGACACAAACGCGGTGAGCACGAACAAACAATCAACATCTGAAAAGAGCGCGGCTTCCACTGTTGCGATAGCGTTGACCATTGCGGGCTCAGATTCGGGTGGTGGAGCTGGAATACAGGCTGATCTGAAAACGTTCAGTGCTCTGGGTGTCTATGGTGCGAGCGTTATAACCGCCTTAACAGCACAGAATACCCGGGCAGTTAATGGCATTCATGATCTGTTGCCAGCATTTGTTGTATTGCAACTTGAGACAGTGCTGGATGATATGGCTGTTCGCGCCATAAAGATCGGTATGTTGTCCAGCGTTGCCATCATAGAAGCTGTGGCCGCTGTACTTCGAAAACATCCATCAATCCCTGTCGTATTGGACCCTGTTATGGTAGCCAAAAGTGGTGACAAGTTGTTAGGTACGGATGCGCACAATGCATTATTAGAGCATTTGATTCCGCTGGCCACAGTGCTAACACCGAACGTTCCTGAAGCCGCGTTTCTCCTTGATCTGCCCGATGCACAAACGTCTTCTGAGCTTGAATTGCAAGCAAAAAAACTGATTGAATTGGGGTGTCGCGCTGTGCTGATGAAGGGTGGGCATATGGATGGTGCTACATGCGAAGACTTGCTGTTCACGGGTAGCGATCAACACAGTTTTACGCATCCTCGTATTCAAACCAAAAATACGCACGGTACTGGATGCACCCTATCATCAGCGATTGCGGCAGGATTGGCCAAAGGTGACGAACTTGCCGCTTCGGTAAGTACGGCTACTGATTATGTGCATCAGGCAATCATGGCAGCAGATGAGCTGAATGTTGGCCAAGGACATGGTCCTGTCCATCATTTTTATGCCATGTGGCCGCGTACATAGCCAACAACGCCATCATGAATTTACCGACTCGTATGAGCAGTCAGCGACCTGGCCCTGGACCCGGTATTGTTATCAATGCGGTTGCGTTGCGTTTGCAGGCACATGCTGTGTTTGATGGTCTGTCGTTGACACTCTCCGGTGGTGAATACCATTGCGTGTTAGGTCGCAGTGGTGTGGGCAAAACCAGTCTGCTTAATTTAATAGCGGGTTCTGTTGTGCCTGATAGTGGAGAAGTGACAAACGATCAGGGCGGGTCTTTAGGTGGGCAAGTGGCCTATATGTTTCAGGACGATGGTCTCCTGCCTTGGCTAACGGTTTTAAACAATGTGCAAATGGGGGTGCGCTTACGCGGTGAACGAAGTCGCGCTACTGAAGAGCGTGCGCTACATCTGTTATCGAGTGTAGGGCTAGACGATTGGGCGGGTGCTTTGCCGGGAACATTATCGGGAGGAATGCGGCAACGTGTGGCATTGGCCAGAACCTTGGTTGAGCAGTGTCCTGTCATCCTGATGGATGAGCCGTTTTCTAAACTTGATGCCATTACGCGCGAAGAGTTGCAAGTGCTGGCTTGTGATCTGCTCAAAGACAAAACAGTGGTTATGGTGACGCACGACCCGTCCGAGGCACTTCGCATTGCGCACACCATTGTAGTGATGCATTCAGGTTCATCTGCTGGGCTTAGTGAATTTAGATTACCTTCAGAACCGTTTCGTGCGCGAGATCATAAGGATGTTCTTAGTCTCCAGAGCGAGTTATGGAGCGTGCTCTCCAGTAACTGTTTAGATTCAAAGGTGCCGGTATGACATTGCGCTTTGATGATAATGGCTCGCTCGCTTGGATAAAATCTATTGTTCTGATTGCAGCGGTGGTTATCATCGTATGGCATGTGCTGGTTGTGATTACTGGCGTGCCTGCTTTTGTTTTTCCGCCGCCTACCGCGGTTGCACTCACGCTAGTGAATAAGGCGGTTTACCTACTTGAACATTCAATGATCACGACCGTTGAGATTGTCTGCGGCTTACTCATCGGCAGTGCGCTGGGTGTTTTAAGTGCACTGCTGCTTGTCTCGTACGAACGTTCCAGGCGTTGGGCAATGCCGCTGATGGTCATGACTCAGTCGCTGCCGGTATTTGCACTGGCACCACTATTAACACTGTGGTTTGGCTACGGCATGAGTTCAAAAATCATCATGGCTGTGTTGATCATTTATTTTCCTGTGGTCGCTGCAAGTTTTGATGGTTTGCGTCATACCCCCAATGAGATGCTTAACCTAGCGCGCTCTATGCGAGCGAGTAAGTGGGCGATTATCTGGCACATTCGTTTGCCAGCCGCAATGCCGTCCATGGCTTCGGGAGTGCGCGTGGCAACCTCAGTTGCACCTATTGGCGCTGTGGTGGGCGAATGGGTGGGTTCTAGTCATGGTCTTGGCTATGTGATGCTCAACGCCAACGGACGCATGCAAACTGATTTGATGTTTGCTGCATTGCTCTGTCTTTGTGTTATTGCCGCCTTGTTATATGGCTTGGTCAATCGCCTTCTGGATCGCTGTCTTTACTGGCAGAAAGATTCTGCTATTTCTGTTTAACGTTTAATTCACTTTTTTGGATAGGTTTAAATGAAGAAAATTACGGCTGTTATGTTTTTCATGTTGTTAACGGGGTCTGCTCACAGTGCTGAGAAACTCACAGTGCTATTGGATTGGTTTACTAATCCGGATCACGCGCAGTTGGTGCTTGCTGCCGAGCTGGGCTATTTCGAAGAAGCAGGCCTTGAGGTGGAAATGATCGAGCCCACAGATCCAAGTCTTCCTCCTAAAATGGTTGCTGCGGGTAAAGCGGACATTGCCATAAGCTATCAACCTCAGTTACATGTTCAGGTATCTCAAGGGTTGCCATTGGTTCGCTTTGGCACTCTGGTAGCCACGCCACTCAATTCCCTAGTAGTGCTCAAAGATGGGCCGATTAAATCCATTGCTGATTTAGCCGGTAAGAAAGTCGGTTTCTCAGTAGGCGGATTTGAAGACGCTTTGCTTAAGTCCATGCTTGAAACTCACGGTTTGAAGCTCAGCGATGTGGAACTGATAAATGTTAATTTCTCTCTGTCACCTTCACTGCTTACCGGACAGGTAGATGCGGTTATAGGTGCCTATCGAAACTTCGAACTGAATCAGATGGATATAGAGGGACGACCGGGCACGGCCTTTTATCCTGAAGAGCATGGTGTGCCTTTATTTGATGAGCTAATACTGGTAGCAAACGCTGAGCAACGTGATAACCCGGCTCTGAGTAAATTCATAGACGCAGTTCAACGTGCAACTACGTACATCATCAATCACCCGGATGAGGCATGGGATATCTTCAAGAACAGCGCACCCGACTCATTGGATAATGAACTGAATCGTCGTGCCTGGATAGACACTCTGCCGCGTTTTGCTTTGCGCCCCGCAGCGATTGACGTCAATCGCTATATCGAGTTTGCACAATTCATGAAGATGCAGGGTCTTGTAGAATCAACACCGCCTGTGGATAGCTACACGATGGTGGTTAAGTAGCCAGTGAGTCGGTTGAGTAAAATGGGCTTAGACATCACGTGACAACGACCTCTGTAGAAATAGTAGGTTCTGGCGTAGCAGGTTTGTGCTGCGCCATATTGTTCGCCGAGAGAGGCTGTGACGTTACCATTCGCTCGGCCAGTGATGGTATTGATGATAGCTGTTGTTCTTGGTGGGCTGGCGGAATGCTCGCTCCTTGGTGCGAGTTAGAGAGTGCTGAACCGCTTATTGCCACTCTGGGGATAGAAAGCATGTCATTCTGGAGCAGGCAGGATGATAGCAATACGGTGCAGTCTAATGGTTCATTAGTGGTAGCAAATGCTCGAGACATTCCTGATCTTGTTCAATTTTCGACACGCGCAAGCCATTTTTGTAAAGTAGATGGGCTGGAGATATCCTCACTTGAGCCCGATCTTGCCGGGCGTTTTGAGTCAGGCCTTTTCTTTGCCAATGAATGCCATCTAGACCCACGTGCAACGTTAGCAAGGCTGAAAACCAAACTGGAACTACACCCAGGTGTTCGTTTCGAGACTGGCTATGCATTAAATGAAGCGGCACGCGCAAAGCCAACCAACTGCGACTGGCGAATTGATTGCCGAGGTTTGTCTGCACGCGACGTACTAACCGACTTGCGCGGCGTGCGCGGTGAAATGCTGTTATTACATGCGCCAGACGTTACCTTAAACCGACCCATACGGTTATTGCACCCTCGCTACCCTTTGTACGTCGTGCCGAGAAAAGATCACGTATTCATGGTGGGGGCAACAATGATAGAAAGTGATCATCGTGGGCAGCCAACAGCACGCTCCATCATGGAGCTGCTATCGGCTGCCTATTCTTTGCAGCCAGCTTTTGCGGAAGCGACTGTGCTGGAGATGGGCGCTGATGCCAGACCGGCATTTTCAGATAACCTGCCACGACTAAGACGTCACGGCACTACTTTATATGTCAATGGATTATTCCGGCATGGATTCCTGTGCGCGCCTGCTATGGCTCGTCGTGCGGTAGAGCTGGCGTTAGACAACAAGGTTGATTGCGAGGTAGTAGATGAAAATTATTTTGAACGGTGAGTCCTTAGAGACGGAATGTAAGACGTTGCAGACCTTATTGGAAGAGTTGG
>JBLHWG010000136.1:0-12537 GCA_047629055.1 Halioglobus sp. | reverse complement strand
CATTATTATCTAATGGCCGGCATAACCAGTACAGGGACCGATTTATCTGCTCTGATTCAAATCCAGGGCGCCAACGCGAACACTGGGGCTCTCAATTCGTTGAAGGCCCTCCAGAACGCAAGCGCAAATGGGCGACTCAGTTCTGAAAATACAGATCCCGCCTCCGATACTGCGGCAAGTAAGAAAGCGCTCAAAACAGCTAGAGAATTCGAATCGTTACTGATTCATAGCATGTTGAAAAGTATGCGAAAAACAACGATGGCCGAAAACACTTCTAATCAGAAAGCCATGTATGACGATATGCTGGACAAGCAGCTGGCAGACACAATGGTCGAAGGCGGTGGATTGGGTGTCGCTCAACAATTACTTTCGCAACTAGACGCCAATAATGCTGCCAGAAGGTTGGACACTGATTCCACTCAAGATCGTCTTAGACTTCGCGAATTGATGTCGGATGAGAGGGCTCCCACAACCGAGCAGTCGTCTAAAGCAGAAAACACTCAAAACAACGTGGCCAATATTCGTATGGGTTCTATGTTGTGGGCATATACTAATAACAACAGTGAACCGAAATCATTACAACAAAGGTTTACAGAGCCCTTAGAAACACATGCACGTCGAAGTGCAGAGAAGTTGGGAACAACGCCTAATGCCGTGCTTGCAATCGCAGCTCTAGAAACTGGCTGGGGTCGCCATGTACTCCAAAACAACAAAGGTGAAAGTACTCATAATTATTTCGGTATTAAAGCAAATGGAAATGAAAGCGAATATTCAGAAAACTCTACTCAGGAATTTCTTGATGGAGATTGGCAAAAAGTACAAGCCAGGTTCAAAACTTACGACACCGTAGAAGAAAGCATAAATGGGTTTACCAATTTCATCTTAGAAAACCCACGCTATGCCAAAGCGATAGAACACGCTGAAGACCCTGAAAGATTCCTCACAGAGATACACAAGGCAGGATACGCTACAGACCCACAATACGCCGAAAAAGCCATTTCAATCCTGCATCAGATCAACAGGATGACGGCCAAGCTATGACTGACATACTAAACACAGGTAAGTCCGCGTTGTTCGCTTTTCAGCGTGCATTATCAACAACATCGCACAACATCGCGAATGTCAACACCGAAGGTTACTCCCGGCAACGGGTATCGTTTGAAGCAACAAACGTTTATAACGATTCGCTACGGTTTTCTGGCTCGGGCGTCCATATTGATAATATCGAACGAATGCATGATCAGTTCGCGACGGCCAGAGTTAACTCTGCTACGAGTGATCATTCTCAGGAACTAACACACTTCAGTATGGCTAGCAGGCTTGATAATCTTGTTGCAACTGATGGAATAAGCGTGTCACCTGCAATAAATGAGCTGTTTACCGCGATGCAGGACGCAAATACAAACGCATCCTCCACCGCCTCGAGAAATATCGTGTTAGATAAAACAGAACTGCTTGCAGAACGGTTTCAAACCCTTCAAAGTCAGCTTGACGATACCCAAGTAGAAACTAATGCACGAACACGAGAGGCAGTTAATAGCGTAAACGAATACGCTCATGCCATCGCTGATATCAATGACAAAATTAGAAGCTGGGGTGCCTCATCGCAACAAGGCCCCGCAAATGACCTATTGGATCAACGTGACATGTTGGTGCAAAAACTGTCAGAACAAATAGAAGTTAACACCGTTACACAAAGCAACGGAGCAATGAACGTCTACATAGGAAAAGGTGTTCGTCTTGTCGTTGGAAATAGAGCTGAAAACATTAAAGCAGTACCGGATGAAACCTATCCAGACAGGCTCCAAATTCGACTGGGCGAAGGCAACGATGAATTGAACTTACAAACTAGGCTGCAGGGAGGTGAAATTGGTGGACTAAGCGATTTTTCATCTCAAACGCTATATCCTGCAATGCAAGCATTAGGGCAACTTGCATTGGTAATGGCGGATGCCATGAATAATCAACATGCAAAGGGCGTTGATTTGAATGGTGACACTGGCACTGCTCTATTTAGCACTCCTGACCCAGAGGTTTATTCCAGTAGTGGCAACAGCGGCACTGGAATCGTTAGCGCTGCTATAGATGACGTCAATGCTCTTGCACCCTCTGACTATTTACTGCGATATGACGGTGCGAACTTTACGGCTACCAGAACAACTGATGGCGCACAAACCTCTGGTCCAATTCCGCTAATACTTGATGGCATGAGCCTATCCATCACAGGCACTCCATCTGCAGGTGACACCTTTATTGTTTCGGCAACCACTAGAGCAGCCGGGTTCATGCAATCGATTGTTACGGATCCATCCAAACTGGCGTTGGCAAGCAAACTAACTACGAGTAGTAGCATTTCAAATACCGGGGATGCCCGCGTTAGCGATGCACTTGTTGCCGACCCCACTTCAGCGGCCTTGAAGGACCCCATAAATCTCGTATTTAGCAGTGATAGCACAATCGACATTATTGATGCTAATACTGGCACTACCCTTTCAGCAAATGTTCCCTACGTATCTGGAGAGACCATCAGCGTCAATGGATGGGAAGTATCAATATCAGGCAGTGCAAAAAGTGGTGATATACACAACATACAGACCAACACCTCAGGTCTCGGAGACAATTCTAACGGATTAGCGTTAGCAGATCTTCAGAGCTCCAATATGGTTGAAGGAAACATGAGCTTTAACGATGCTTATGGAGCGATGGTATCGCTGGTAGGGTCTCAGACGAATACCGCAGCAACCCGGGCAAGTGCTCTCGAGTCATTGAAAGACAATGCTATTCAGCGCCAGCAATCAACTCAAGGCGTGAGTCTGGATGAGGAAGCAATCAACCTCACCCGATATCAACAAGCCTATCAGGCTTCTGCGCAAATCATTTCAACCGCTGACACTATGTTTCAGTCCATTCTAGGGGTACTGAGATGATTAGTTCACGCATGCCATCCAACTTCCTGGCATCACGGTTCGCAATAGATATCGTGCAGAAACAGCATGATTTGGCTAAGGTTCAAGAACAAATTTCAAGTGGCAAGCGCGTCAATCGCCCCTCCGATGACCCTGCCTATTCAGCACGTATACTGGGTATACGAGAAGCGACAAGTCAGTTGGATCAGTTTAATCGAAACGCCTCAGCGGCAGAGTCGCAGCTCGTGCTCGAAGAAACAGCACTGACTGGCGTGTCAGATTCGTTGAATCGTATCAGGGAACTCGCCCTAAGCGCCAACAGCGGTGCTGTAGATGACTACACCAGATCGGCAGTCAACGCTGAAGTAAAGCTTCGATTAGATGAGCTTTACGATTTCGGAAATTCTCGTGACGGCTACGGGAACTTCTTGTTCGGTGGCAGCAATACACAGACTCCTCCGTTCACGAAACAAGACCCAGTAATTTACTCAGGTGGCGAAGACGGCAATGATATCGCCGTAAGTATGAACCGCAATATTCGGACTGCAGATTCTGGAAAAGACGTTTTCATGAGACTTCGAGATGGCAATGGTAGTTTTACCACTGCATCAGACACTGCCAATATCGGTACAGGCATTATAAACCAAGGGAAAGTCACTGATCCCTCTTCGTTCGACGCGACACCATACCGGATAGAGTTCACGAGTGGATCCACCTACGATGTAGTTAACGACGATACCGGGGCAGTCGTAAGTGCATCTAATACCTACCAAGAATCAGCACCCATATCTATTAATGGTAGGGAAGCAATTATCAGCGGCGCACCCGTTGCCGGAGATATTTTTACACTTTCCCTGAGTCAGAATCAAGATATTTTCAGCACAGTTTCTAAGTTCATCGATGCGATGGAACGCTCACCAAATTCTGCATCTGAATCGGCACGTATGACTCAAGATATCAATAAAACTCTAAGCGGTCTTGATAACGCATTGGATCATATCAATACGATTAGAGCCAGCGTCGGTACGAGACTAAATAGCGTAGACACTGTGCGTGAAGAAAACAGCAATATTAAGCTTCAACTTGAACGTACGCTCGCTGATGTTGAAGATATTGATATCGCAGAAGCTGTGACAAATTTGCAGGAAACTGCTAATTCCTTGGAGCTACTTCAAAAATCATATTCACGCATAGAAGGACTATCATTATTTAATTATATGTAAACCGCAGAATGGTTCACATACGCAAAAAAAGTTAGATAATTACCGCACAAATTTACCCAAGTCCCTGCAGAAAGACATCTCGCCTACCGATACTTTTCACATGGTCGCAATGTTCGTTTCTTGAGCACTTTAGGATAAGGCGCGTCATATCATAATAATAGGGATTCCGTCACTTTAGGAAATATATTTTATGGCTCAAACGATCAACACAAACGTAATGTCTTTGACTGCACAGAGAAATCTGAACCAGTCTCAAGGCACACTGGCCACATCGATGCAACGCTTGAGTTCTGGCCTACGGGTGAACAGTGCAAAAGATGACGCAGCTGGTCTCGCCATCGCAGAACGCATGAATACACAAGTACGAGGAATGAACGTTGCTATTCGTAACGCAAACGACGGTATCTCAATGGCACAGACTGCTGAAGGAGGCATGGCAGAAATTGGTAGCATGCTGCAAAGAATGCGTGAACTAGCAGTACAGTCATCAAACGGCACGAACTCAGCCGATGACCGCTCAAACCTGGATGCTGAATTCCAAGCGCTAAACAGTGAAATAGGTCGTATTGCCGAAACTACTCAGTTCAACGGTATCTCTGTACTGAACACCACCGGAACTGCTGCCGTTGCTGCCAGCTCTGGCGTTTCCGCAGTCGCAGCTGTGGACGCAACCATAGTTTTTCAAGTAGGAGCAAACACTTCTACTGGCAATACACTCAGCATATCGCTGCAGGGTATTGAACGACTAGAAGCCACCAGTGGTGTTGCACATAATATTACTACTGTAAGTGCTACCACCTCATCAATTACAGCGATCGACAGTATGATTGATGATATTACATCGGCTCGTGCAGACTTTGGCGCAGTACAAAGTCGGTTTGAAAGTGCTATCAACAACCTACAAATTGGTATGGAAAATCAGTCCGCTGCACGTGGTCGAATCATGGATGCTGATTTCGCTGTAGAAACAGCAAATATGACACGGTCACAAATACTACAGCAGGCCGGTAACGCGATGGTTTCACAAGCCAATTCATCACCACAGAGTGTTTTACAACTTCTGGGATAGATTCTCGGCAGTAAACCTAAAGCTTGGGGGAAATTCATACCTCAAGCTTAGGGTTCAAGGATAAGGGGTAAGCCAGCATGATTACAGCAGCAGGAGTCGGATCAGGCATAGATATAGAGAGTATCCTAAGTCAGCTTGATGCAATAGAACGACAGCCAGTCAACGTGCTGAACTCAAAACGTTCTGCACTGGACGTGGAACTCAGCGCATACGGAACGTTAAAGGGCGCACTTAGCGCGGTGACTACTGCCGCTGACACCCTGGGTAGCGACAATGATTTCGGAGCTTACGAGGCTTTCAGCAGCGATGAGGCTGTATTCACAGCCATATCCACTGGTGGCGACATTGCGCAATCCCATGACCTAGATGTACGTTCCCTTGCTACAAACCATCGCTTGTCTAGCGAAGCATTCGATTCTGCTGACTCTGAAGTCCGCGATGGTACATGGTCTTTTTCCTCAGGGGAAAACGATTTTAGCGTACAGGTTGGCCCAAACGAGGCAACCTTGGAAGGTCTTGTCGCCGCGATTAATAACACTATTAGTAACACATCACTGTCAGCCAGCATTATCAATGTTGACGGTGGAAGTCGTATGATCCTTACAGCAAAAGAAACCGGTACTGAGCACGAAATTGAAGTTACGGATCAACCGGGTAATAGTCGCCGCGAAATTGACTTTTCGGTTGTCACCGAAGCAAGCGATGCTCAGGTTTCTTTGCACGGTTTTATCATCACTAGCTCTTCAAATACGATTACTGATGCAATTGACGGTGTAACACTAAATCTCAAGGGTATCGGCGAAGCCGCCGTAAACACTGAACGGAACACCGATAGTTTGCGAACCTCACTAGATAGTTTCGTAAAAAAGTACAATTCTCTATCAGACACGATGAGTAATCTCAGTCAAAATCAACTCCAAGGTGACAGCCTCACTAGGGGTATTGAGAACCGCATGAGGGACATTTTTTTCAACAGTATGGAACTTGAGAGTGGAGACAGTTCATCAGCTCTAGAACTAGGCTTCACGTTTGATCGATACGGACAATTAAGCATTGACTCAGCCAAATACAATGCTGCCCTTGAACAGGGTGTGGATCGTTATGTGAATATGTTCAATTCAACAGATGGTCTATCATCGCAATTCTCAAGCCTAATCGATGAATACACTCAGGCTGGCGGTATCATTGACACTCGTGAAGACGGTGTTGGTACTCGTCAAAGCTCAATAGATGCTCAGATTGATCGTCTTGAATATAGACTAGACAAAACCAGTGAAAGACTTAGAAGACAATTTACTGCAATGGATCTCGTTGTCACTAACCTACAATCTACAAGCTCATTTCTCACTAGCCGCCTTAGCAATAATAACTTCTGACAATGACTCTACTTTCCTACCAATCAGTTAGACGGGCAACACTCGTTGAAGGAGCAACTCCTCATCGATTAGTGGAAATCCTGTACGAAGGTGCTCTTAGTAATATTGCTATTGCACGTAAACACGTTGCAAAAAACGACCGTCGATTGCTACATAAACACATCGACAAATCAGTTGCGGTGATACAAGAGTTACAAGCCAGCTTGCAAGACTACCAAACAAATGAACTCTCAGCTAGCCTGTTTGATCTTTATAGCTATATTGTGACTACCTTGATTGAATCTAACAAAAACCTAGATGATGAAGGTTTAGTTATCTGCCAAAATCTGATTGAAATATTGAACGATGCATGGAGCGAGATAAGTCCAGAGAAATTCGCTGCATGAACCAACCGCTAACAATTGAAGAATTAGTTTCCATTCATAAACTAATGCAATCAATGTTGCACGTAGCAGAATCTGGTGACTGGCAGGCGCTAAGTCAACTGGATGCCCAAAGAAGACAGTTAATCGATCAGAATTATACTTCGAGTTCATCGAAACAGCCACACTTTGCACTGAACACAGTGGTCAATAAGCAGGACACGTTATCCTATGACGCCCTATGTAAAATAATTCTTCAAACCGACGCAAAAATAACAGAAACTGTAAAAACTGCGAAGCAGCAATTGGTCGAAGAAAATCGCTCAATGCGCAATCAAGTTGTTGCAAAAAACGGCTATGCGCAAACTGCAACCATGAATACCTCTTCCTACAATCTGAAATAACTTGGACCGCAATGCTCAGCAACAACCCTCAAAATAAGTCTGATTTAGAATTACGTCAAATCGGTAGAGAACTTTTTGACGGTATGCAACCCGCTTTTCGTCATACCATCACTGGCGAAGCACATCTGGCTCAATCAAAACCAGGCGTACCCTCTAGTGCGTATGAATTTACGGGACTTCCCGACTCATGGGTATCAGAACGAGATACTCATGGAAACGCAATAGCATTACACCCCGATATTGTGCCTGGATACTGGCGACACGCAGAGTTTATAGATCTTATGAGGCTAACAGCGTTTCCTTTAGACGGTTAGCTCTTGCGCCTAGCCTGAAGCAATAATTGCTGCAATTTAGCCAAATGTCTAATTATTGCCTCTTCATCATCTGGATGTATTTTCTCAAAAAGCAGTGAGACTGAAGCTCCTAATTCAGCCTCCTCTATCCTCACGACCTCTGCAATAAGCAATATATTAGTACCGCCCGTTGACAACGTCATGAACAATTCGACCCGCTGTCCTAATTCAAATTGATCCTCAGTTTCAATACGGATACTTGTACTCGACAAATTTATTTTTGTAAGAGTATTAGACTCATCACGTACGCCCCCTACAGACAGTCGACTAGCTACCAGCAGCATGTCATCTTCCAACAAATCAAGATAGTTGGCAACTTCGGGTGAGCGTTTCCTGATCATAGTCAGATTAATTTTGCGGTTTTCCCTTTGCAATATTAGGTGGGACATCAGACAATGCTGTAATCGATAGGAATTAAAATCCTCTTGGATATTTGTTAACTCTTCATCGGTAAGGATCTTTGCAACCAGATGCATTGAGTCATCGAGTCGAAAAGAATCACGTCTATTTACGCCATCGGACATTATTCCTCCTCCTTACTTAAAACAGAGATATTGATCTCTATACGACGATTTTTCGCCCTACTCTCTGCAGAATCGTTATCGGCAACCGGTTGAGTATCGCCATAAGCTCGGATTTCCAAGCGTGTAGGATCTACAGATTTCACCTCAGACAAGTAATGAACAACTGACGCAGCTCTAGCTGCTGAAAGTATCCAATTTGATGGGTACTTATTTGTTGAGATTGGAACATTATCTGTATGGCCCGCAACCATTACATGGCCATCCTTCTGCTTTAGTACAGTTTCGATTTTTTCTAGGATAGGAATGAATTCTTGTTGTATTTCAGATTTACCAGAAGGAAACGCATCGGCTTCACGTACACGGATCATCACACTGTCTCTAAATACGACAATGTCAATTGCTTCCTCCTTAATCTCCTCTGAAAACGTTTTCTCGATTTCATTTAACAGATTATGAATACTTTTTGAAAGTGGTGTATTCACTTCAATCTGTCGTTTCGAATCGTCTGTCGTTTTCTGCTTTACAATTTTTAAGATTGTGGGTTCAGGTTTCCCCGGCGAAAATTCCCTTTTTATTATGGAAGTTCCTTTGGGAATGGTATCTGATTTAACTTCACGTTGAATCCCAAACGCACTGCTCATTGATCCAGCAACCTGCTTGTACTTTTTTAAGTCCATTTCAGAGAACGACAACAGTAGAACAAAAAAACACATGAGCAAAGACATGAGATCAGCAAATGTCGCTAACCAAGCTGGTGCTCCTTCTTCACACTCTGGACATTCTTGCTCTTCACTCATGGCATCAAGCTCTTATGAATGAAAATATCACTTACTAGTTGCAGCTTCACGTTTGTTCTCGGGTAGGTAAGCTACAAGCAATTGTTGCAGAACACGCGGATTCATACCATCCTGGATGCCTGCTATAGACTCTAGAATCAACAGTTTATTAAGTCTCTCATTGGCACTTATTGCTTTTAATTTCGCAGCAATAGGCAATGCAATGGCATTCGCGATAACGGCACCGTATAGTGTGGTTAGCAGTGCTATCGCCATTGCAGGTCCGATTGATTTTGGATCGTCCATGTTCGCCAGCATTTGCACAAGGCCAATCAGTGTTCCGATCATACCCATGGCTGGTGCTGCCTCAGCTATGGATTTGAACATCAAGATTCCTGTGTTTTGGCGGTCTAACTCGAGATTAATATCTTTCGACAGCATTTTTTGCACAATCTCCATCGAATGTCCATCGATACACAAATTGATACCATTTTCTAGGAATTTGTCCTTAATTTCTTGTCCTTCCAAAGCCAGTATGCCTTCCTTACGCGCAACATCGGCTAATGCAACTGCCTCTTCTATCAGTACTTCTGGACCAATCGACTTGTGCATAAAAGCGCGCAAAGCAACCTTAAAAGAACCAAAAAACTGGCCAAGAGATATCTGGCATAAAGTAACCATGAGGGTGCCACCGATGACCACGATCATGCTCGGACCATTGACAAATGTGCCTACACTTCCCCCCATAAATATAGCCGCAAGGATGACACCCAGTCCACCAAATAGTCCTAAAAGCGTTGCGATATCCAAGATACTTTAGACCTCTGTTAGTTCGACTTTTTTGGAAAAAAGACGCGTTTTTACAGATGCTGCCGACAAGTCATAGTCGATAGTTTCTCCATGCAATGAAACGATTAATGAGGCCTCATCACTGGATAATCCGTACTGCCTCATCAGCTCTGTAGAACTCTTGCCAATCTTTGCAGCCTTAATGGCAGACCTGTGCTTATCGTTGGCGTTCTGATATACATCTGTGCCAATGTTTCCTCCATGCAATGAAATAATCAATGAGGCCTCATCACTTGATAGGCCATGCTGCCTCATCAGCTCCATGGAACTCTTACCCATTTTAGCGGCGTTAATAGCCAGCTTGTGTCTATCGTTGGGGTTCTTATATACATCCCTTAATTGTATTTCTGTAGATAGTTCGCTGACGCAATGTTGTGTCGACGTTTGTATCTCCAAGATGTTCTTTAGTAGGCTATCCAGGCGCAGAATCTGTCCATTTTGTTTCTCATTAATGTCAGATAAAATGCGTAATCTGGAATAAATAAGTGCACAAATCGAACCTGCCAATGCAGTAAGAGCAATACTTAACAGCAATAGGGCGTTATTCATAATTCCTCCAAAATCTTCGAACCAACGTTGGAATTGTTGAGTGAATACCTTGCCTTAGAGGGTTGTATTAGCTGTTGTAACAATAGGTCGTCGGCATTGGGCAGAATACGACCCGCCATGGCCACCGCAATGGCAACCAAGACAGATGCCTCACTTTTTTGAAGAGGTTTTTGCACACTTGCTGAGTCAGACCAATACGAAATGGGTAGCTGATGCCGAATAACTGCGCTCAATGTTTCACCTAAACGCGCATTGGAATCCAGATGAGTTAGTACACAGCTAATGTTCCTTGCTGTACAGTGATTTGAAATCAGATGGTCAGCTGAATGAGCTTGAGTTGTCGCAGGTAGGACAAATAGATGTCGAACAGCATCACTACCCCGTCGGTCCAACAAACAATCTGGCAGCGGCACTGAGTCCTCACCATTCAGAAGGGTATGATCGATAAGAACAAGTTGTTTGTATTTAAACGCCTCAACTAGACTGGTCAATTCACTAGTATCGTGAGCATGCACAGTGGGAACACCTAGTAAACGACCATACGCTTCAAGCTCTTCAAACGCACCTATTCTACGTGTATTGGTACAAATCAAAACGATAGACTGATTGCCTTGTTTTTTAACATGCTCAGCGGCAAGTTTAACCAACGTAGTTGTTTTACCTGAACCCGGTGCGCCTGAAATTATTGTTACTCCGGGAGCGGACGAAGTCTTGTCAACAGTAATTGGCAATAGGGTTTTGAGCTTTGCATAAGATGAATTCAACGCACTGTCCAGCGATACATCTGCAGCTGTCTGCTCCACTAAATTTACTGACAGCTCAGCACCAATTCCTAATGAAAGGAGCTTTTGTAAATGTTCACTATGAGCAGACAACGCCATACCCCACAGATTCACAGTGAGGCTTCTGAAATGCTCTTCTGTTTTCTTTGCATGGCGATCAAAAGCTGCCATTAATACTTCAGTTGATCCAGATACAATCGCATCCAGATCCACCTTGTTACTCATCATCTCATTGTTCGAAGCAACCGCGTTCTCCTCAACGCAAATTGGCTCGGGGAAACGTTGTCGATTGTCAATCACAGATTCTTTCGCTGACACTTGAATATTATCAGTGATGTCGCCTGACACATTTACTCGCGAAGAATCAGAAGCCTCTGAAGCAACGTCTGAATTTTTTGACTCCCTTTGGGAGGCGTCTATAGATGCTGCCAATGCGTCGGCAGTAGACTGCAATTCTGTTTGAATGTCATCAACACTCATTTCTGACATTGTCGCAGCGTCGTCCATCTGACCCGTTGCGATTATCTCGATAAGGTTACCTTGCTTCCTATTAGACAAAATAATGGCTTCATCGCCCAGAGCCATGCGTACAGCACCCAATGCCGCTGGCGTAGTCTCTGCTGTAAAGCGTCTTAATTGCATCTATAGGTCCCAAGTAGGTGTGGCGAAAAAACGAATTCCATCAGATTTACGCAGGCGTCGTGTCACCGCCAATATTGGCGATTACCTTTAAGCGCTTGGTTTCGGCTATCTCGTTATATGCCAATACCTTTAACAGTGGAATGGTGTGTCTAACCATTCCTGCCAACCAACTTCTTAATTTAGGACTTACCAGCAACACTGCAGGCTCACCATTGACTTCCTGACGGTGTGCGCTATCTGCAAGAGATTGGTAAAGCCGTTCGGCAAGTCCTGGCTCAATGCCAAGACCACCACCATTTTCTGATTCCACAGAACGTAGACAAAGCTTCTCTAACTCAGCATCCAGAGTAATCACAGGTAACGTATCGTCAAACGAGGTCAGTTGACCTGTTATCTGTCGCCTCAACGCCACCCTGACGGCCGCAGTCAACTCCTCAGCATCCTGAGATTGAGTACCTTTTTCAGCTAGTGTTTCAGCAATTGAGCGCATATCTTTGACTGGTATCCCTTCGTCAAGTAGATTCTGGAGCACCTTTACAACTGTTGGGAGTGGCAGCAATTTGGGAACAAGGTCTTCAACCAACCGTGGTGCACTTTTACTCAGTGAATCCAACAAAGATTGAACCTCTTGATGCCCAAGCATGCTTCCGGCATGTTGCATAAGTAACTTACTCATGTGTGTCGCTATAACCGTGCCCGGATCGACAACGGTGTAACCTAAA
>JBLHWG010000135.1:0-12548 GCA_047629055.1 Halioglobus sp. | reverse complement strand
CCCACCGATTGATATCGCTTGAATCTGACACTCCAACGCACTCCAGACTGATCAATGTACCGCAGAGATGCGAGCCGGCCGTCAGAATCACGGACAATCGCGTCTCCAGCGCCTGCCAAACCTCTTACCCATTGCTTCAATTCGTCAACAGGAACGGGAGCCGTGAGCCCTAATCCGCGTTGAACTACATCGTCTGCTGACGCACCTTTCGTCATAACAGTTTTGCCGCGAAGAAATGTAACGAAACCAGATTTATCCTGCAACTGGAGCTCTCCTAGGCCCAAGGGACCAGAAAATTTCAGATCTAAGTCACCATTAGACTGTGTCCAGCGAATTCTCGCGGGTATGGATTCTGTGTCTGTCCAGATACCCAACCCTCCAGAAAATTGAAAATTCGTCAACTCACGAAGCTTGACCTCTCGAAGCTGGACAGACCCAGCTGAACTCTGGACAGCAGGTTTTGCAACTCTTGAGACACTTTGACATCCTGAAAGTGCGAGCAGCAACCCCAACATCGCTGGTAGCGCCCAGAGCGCTCGACTGCATGAATTCATTCGGAGTATTTACGCTGTACCTGCAAAAGTTTGTCATCTTCAGGATCACTTAACAGCGCTTCTTCGATCAGCTTCGTTGCGTCCTCTTCACGCCCACTTAGCCAAAGCGCCTCACCAAGGTGAGCTGCGATCTCGGAATCGGGGTAGAGTTTAAAAGCACCACTAAGTAACTCGATAGCCTGATCAAGTTTTCCCTGTCGGTAATACAACCAGCCGAGACTATCCATAATCGCTGGATCGTTAGGCAATAGTTGATTGGCTGTGACAAGGAGAGTCTCGGCCCTATCAAGAGCCTGGTTGTTATCAGTCAAGTGATAGCCTAATGCGTTCAACGCGTGGGCATTTTGCGGCTGCAACTCAATGAGTTTTGTCAGATCAGAAACGAGCATATCCTGATCGCCTGCAGCGTCTGCCACCAATGCTCTAGCGTACAGTAGGTCGCCATTATCCGGAAAACGGCTTAGTCCATCAGTCAGAACAATAACGGCTTCAGGCGCTCTGCCTGCAGTCTGCAATACTCTGCTTTCAGCAGTGATTATGCGGGTCTGCAATGCTGGATCTTGATGGTTGGTGGCCAAATCGCGCAAACGCTGGCGACCGTTTTCGACGTCGCCGAGCAGCCCAAGTAATTCTGCTACTCGAATTTGAGAGCGTAACTGCAGATCTCCCGACACAACGGCGTCGTAATAGTTGATCGCCCCGAGGAAATCCTGCCTTTGATCACTAATGCGCGCTAGGTAGTAGTTCGCCTGATCTTGATACTCACCAATTTCCAACAATCGGCTGAGATATATTCGAGCCCGATCCACTCTACGCGCATCAAGCGCTAATGAGCTTATCGTTAATAAGGTATCTGGGTTTTCGCTATCGGTGATGAACAACTTATCTAGGTGCGCGCCCACAGCATCGAAACGTCCTGCTTCGACCAATATCTGTGCATAGCCAAGTCGAAGCTGCTGATTATCTGGATTTGCTACCAAGGCTTTGTCAACTACGCCCAACCCTTCATCTGGCCGGCCAAGAACCATCAATGTTTCAGCTTTTAGCAAAACCGCAGGTGTATTATTTGAGTCAAGCTTTATGGCTTGGTCGGCAGCAACCAGTGCAGACTCGTTGTCGCCATTTTGCGCGAGCGCTCGGGCTACTGCTAGATGAGCCTCGACTATCCCAGGATAAGCGTTTTGCATTCGGCGCATGACATTAACTATTTCATCCGCACTACCCGCACCCTGGACAGTTGCCTGGATCTGACGAAGTATTTCTTCTTTATTATCTGATTTTCCAACTATCGCGTTGTATTGTTCTGCGGCCTCTTCGGCTTTTCCCTGCCGTAGTAATGCCTGACCTAGAAATTGAGGGGCCTCGATAGAATCAGTGTCTAACGCCAGCCACCGTCTTGAAGCTTTTTCTGCGGCATCCCATTGCCTGCCAAATGTTGCCAATCGGGTGGCGCGTTCAGACACTCTTGGGTCATCGGTGCGCTCAGCAGCACGCAGATAACCTGTCATTGCGACATCCAGTTGACCCCTTCGCCCTGCCAGCTCAGAGATCATGATCTCGAACATCAATTGGCTTTCAGCGCCTTGCTGACTAAGGACGACTCCATCGCCATCAACACTACTCTGTGCGAAGGCATTTCCGGGGGTCATCTGCACGGTGCTGCAGCCGAGCAACAGTAAAGACGTAAGCCCGGTCATCAATCTACGAGGTAAGGAACACTTTTTTAACCGATTGTTCATCACAATTCCTTCAATTTGTTTACCGCCGACTGTTCATTCAAAAAAAGTAGAACAGCAGCCGGATTGCACCAGACTAGCGGATAGTTAGCATTGTAGTGGTTCTTTGTACGTATTCATTGACCAATCCGGCCGGAAAGGTTCCCGATTTTGCTAGAATCCTCTAATGCCCATTTTAGCGCTCGGACTTAATCACCATACGGCTCCCGTTGACATCAGGGAACGAGCCGCCTTGGGTGAAGATCAATTGGGTGACGCCTTGAAAACCCTGCGTCAAATCGATGCTGTCAACGAAGCAGCCATCATCTCCACCTGTAACCGAACCGAAATCTACTGTGGCATGGATCACCAAGACCCTGCTTCTGTTGTCGACTGGATGCACGGGTACTTTGAGCTTAGGGACCAAGGATTTGAACCGTACCTGTTTTATCACTCAGATAGAGACGCTGTCCGCCATTTAATGCGAGTCTGCAGTGGGTTAGATTCCATGATTCTAGGTGAGCCTCAGATATTGGGTCAAATCAAGAGCGCTTACCGTGGCGCCGACGATCACGGCGCACTGGGCAAGGAATTATCCAATTTGTTCCAGACAGCTTTTTCAGTCGCCAAACAAGTACGTACAGACACCGCAATCGGAAGCAGTCCTGTGTCCGTTGCATTTGCCGCAGTGAGCCTTGCTCGCCAGATATTTGCAGACCTAAGTGAGCAATCTGCCCTGTTGATAGGTGCAGGCGACACGATTCAACTAGCGGCCCGCCACCTCAAAAGTGCGGGAATTGGAAATATAGTGATAGCAAACCGCACCGTCGAGCGGGCAAAAACACTGGCTGATGAAGTCGGTGGTCGAGCAATAGCTCTTAAAGACATGCCCGAAGCTCTGCCTGAAGCAGACATTGTTATCACCTCGACCGCCTCTACGTTACCCATCCTTGGTAAGGGCACGGTTCAACGTGCTTTCAAGGCCAGACGGTTTAGATCTCAGCTAATTGTCGATATTGCCGTTCCAAGAGACGTCGAAGCAGAAGTGGCCGATATCGACGGTATTTTTCTATACACCGTAGACGACCTGCAGGCCGTCATTGTTGAAAACCGAGAATCACGCGAGGAAGCAGCGCTTGAGGCCGAGGAAATCGTCGACACTCAAGTCAATGTGTTCATGCGCAAATTACAATCACTTGATGCCAGTGATTCCATTCGCGCCTACCGATCCAAGGTAGACTCCATCAAGCAGACCGCTTTGGACAAAGCCCTAAAGCAACTGCAGCTGGGTCAAAACCCCGAGCTAGTAATGCAACAACTGGCACACACACTAAGTAATAAAATCATGCACACGCCCACCACACGTATGCGCGAAGCCGCTGAGCTTGAAGATACTCAATTGCTAAATGCAGCCCGAATTTTGTTGGATCTACCAGTGTCTAAATCATGAAAGCCTCCATTCAAGCAAAGCTTGAAAGCGTTCGAGAACGCCACGAAGAAATAGCAGCATTACTAGGCGACCCAGACACTATTAGTAACCAAGAGCGATTCCGCTCACTGTCTAAAGAATATTCGCAGCTCGAACCCATCGTAAACGCCTTCTCTAGCTATCAGCAGACTGAGAGCGACGTTGCCAATGCGCGTGAAATGGCCAATGATAGTGACGCTGACATGCGGGCCATGGCGAACGAGGAACTACCTGAACTTGTCGAAAAATTTGAAGCTCAGGATCTCCATCTACAAACCCTGCTGCTCCCTCGCGACCCACGCGACGAAAACAATGCGTTTCTGGAAATTCGTGCAGGCACCGGAGGTGATGAAGCCGCTATTTTCGCGGGTGACCTGCTTCGTATGTACTTGCGCTTCGCTGAACTTAACAATTGGCGCAGCGAAATCATCAGCGAACGAGCTGGTGATCACGGTGGATACAAAGAAGTCGTCGTTCGACTCATAGGTGATCGAGTTTTCTCACGATTAAAATTTGAATCTGGCGCGCATCGTGTGCAACGCGTCCCTGAGACAGAATCACAAGGGCGCGTTCATACCTCTGCAGCCACGGTGGCAATTTTGCCTGAGGTTGATCAGATAGAAGCGATAGCTATCAACCCCGCAGATCTCCGAGTAGATACGTTTAGAGCATCAGGTGCCGGTGGACAGCACGTTAACAAGACGGATTCTGCTATTCGCTTAACGCATATTCCTTCCGGAGTCGTCGTTGAATGTCAGGACGGACGTTCACAGCATCAGAACCGCGCCAAAGCGATGACCCTTTTGCAAGCTCGCCTGCTGAATGCCGAAGTGTCGAAACAGCAAAACGCCGAGTCAGAATCACGTCGCTTGCAAGTGGGTTCGGGAGATCGTTCTGAACGTATCAGAACCTACAATTTCCCACAAGGCCGCATGACAGATCATCGCATTAATCTGACGCTCTACAAATTGGATGATGTCATGTCAGGCTCGCTAGCTGAAATTATCGACCCCCTTATCGCAGAACACCAGGCTCAACTATTGGCTGAGTTCGGCGACTGAACACCGTTAAGCAATGGATAACTCTTGCAGGTGAAAAGCTTGCGCTAAGAGCAGATCCTCAAATCGGCAAACTGGAAGCTGAGCTTATACTCACTCACGTTACAGGTTTGCAGCGTGTCTCGTTTTTTGCACACCCGGAACGGGTGTTAACAGCTGCGCAGACTGTTAAGCTGACCGAGCTACTAAACAGACGTTTAGATGGCGAACCCATTGCGTACATCACCGGCAACAAAGAGTTCTGGTCCTTGGAACTCACTGTGGGACCTGGTGTGCTGGTTCCGCGACCAGACACAGAACTTCTGGTGGAAATAGCGTTAAGCCTACATCCCAAATTGCCCGCCGGTTGCATTATAGAATTGGGTACTGGTAGTGGCGCGGTTGCGCTGGCACTTGCTCAGGAAATTAAAAATCAAACCATCATAGCTATTGAACGAAATGCACCCGCTTTACACGTTGCCGCTCAGAATATAAGGGACTTTGGCATGGAGCGCGTACGTCTAATCCAGGCAAGCTGGCTTGATGCTCTGCAATCAGACTCTGCCGCCATGATAGTCAGCAACCCACCCTACCTGGCAACAGATGACGAACACTTACCTTCACTAAAGTACGAACCACACAACGCTTTGGTAAGCGGTTACACAGGCTTGGAAGATTTAGAGGCCATCATCAAACAGAGCTGCCGTGTTTGTAAACCAGGCGGAGTAGTGTTGCTCGAACATGGTTACCAACAAGGACACGATGTACGATCTTTGTTATCGAGCTACAATTACCACTCTATTCAAACTGATCACGATTTGGCCGGTCATGAACGCGTCAGCTACGGCTACTTTGGGCTAGCGTCACAATTAAAGGCGAGCACCGCAGAATGAACCAAGGTACGGACATACCACAATCCGTCTATGCAGCCATTGATCTAGGGTCCAATAGCTTTCACATGCTGGTAGCAACACCAGAAGGAAACTCTATCCGGAAAATAGATAGTTTGAGAATGCCAACCCGACTCGCAGCCGGGCTTGATAAAAACAAACGTCTAATGCCTGAAACAGAAGCATTGGCTCTGGATGCGTTAGCTCAATATGCAGAAAGGCTTCGAGATGTTCCTCTTAAAAATATCAGCGTAGTTGGCACCAATACTTTACGGCGTGCAAAAAAACGCGAACACTTCATGCGTGAAGCTGAACGATTGCTAGGTAAACCCATAGAAATCATTTCAGGTCGGGAAGAGGCCCGCCTAATATACTCAGCAGTGTCCCACACCTACCCCGAATCTGAACAGCGACGACTAGTTCTGGATATCGGTGGCGGTAGCACCGAGTTGGCGCTTGGAACGGGTGCACATCCAGCACTGATGGAAAGCGTCAACATGGGATGCGTAAGCTACACAAACCTGCATTTGGATGGCGGTGAGCGAGTGACTGCCGCTGCGATGAAACAAGCCATGATTGAAGCCCAGCTTGAACTTCAACCTCTGGCTGTTGCTTACAGGCAATATGGCTGGGATGAAGTTGTCGGATGCTCCGGCACAATAAAAGCTGCTGCGCGAATGCTGGCAGAGCTTGCTATCACTGACGGCACCATTACTCGCGTAGGATTACGACGCTTGGCGCGTCTGATCATTACTAAAAGAAATGCAGCCGGACTGAAGCTTACATGCATTAGCCAAAGCCGTACCCAAGTGATAGCAGGCGGTATTGCCGTACTGCGAGCCATCATGAAAACCTTAGACGTTAACGTTATTCACGCAAGTCAAGTTGCTCTGCGTGAAGGGCTAATATTCGAGATGCTTGGCAAGGCTGAGCATCTTGATATTCAAAGTCAGACAATAGCGAACCTCACCGCTCGATACTCTATCGATATTCATCAGGCAAACCGTGTTGAAAACACCGCTATTAGACTTTTTAATCACGTTGCAGAAACATGGAACCTCGACGCGGATACAGACCTTCAATTACTGGTCTGGGGGTCAAAGTTGCATGAGTTGGGCATGGGCGTATCACACACGCAGTACCACAAGCACGGCGCTTACATCCTGGAGAACTCTGACCTACTCGGATTTACCCAAGCAGAACAAAACGCACTTGCCCTGCTCGTACGCTACCATCGTCGTAAAATTGAGCACCAAGCTTTCGAGGCTCTGACAAAAGTTGAAGGCAATCGATTGTCATTATTGCTTAGCCTGCTGAGGCTCTCCGCCCTGCTACACCGTGGACGCTATGATGATCCACTTGATGAAGTGAGTGTCATTATCAAAGAAAATCAAATCACTGTGGTAGCGTCGCAGACTTGGTTAGATGAGCATCCGCTGACCTATACAGAATTGCTAGGTGAAGCAGAAAGACTAACTCACGTTAATATTAAATTGAAGGCAGAAAAATTAGCCTAGAAGTCAAAGAGTGAGCTTTTACGGAATTTCGTATTCATAGGCTAGAATCCGAAATTTCAATGTGTTGATGTCAATGATTCAATTGACTACCACCATATCGGTTCATTAAAAACTGCTGTGCACTAAAGCGCTCATTGGAACCTGCCTTAATACGTGCATATTTCCCATCTGCATTTAGCTGCCAGGCAAACGTATTATCCCGAAGGTAAACATCTAGACACTCTTCCTTGATTCGCAGCAAAGCCTCACCTTCAAGCGGCACAGCAATTTCCACACGATTGAAAAAATTTCGAGGCATCCAGTCAGCACTGCTGATATATAGCTTTTGCTTACCGTCGTTTCGAAACCAGAACACTCGAGAGTGCTCTAGAAATCTGCCAAGCACGGAGACAACACGAATATTATCGGACAAGCCCGGAACACCAGCTTTTAGCATGCAAATACCGCGTATCACCAAATCAACTTTTACGCCTTCTGAGGAGGCTGAGTACAGCGCTTCAATGACTCCGGGGTCAACAAGTGAATTCATTCTCGCAATGACATGACCTTTACCACCATTGTGTGCAATGGTTGTTTCATGAGCAATTCGCTTTAAAATAAACGCGTGTAGGTTAAACGGTGCTTGAACAAGTTGCTTCATATTCAAGGCCTGCCCTAAGCCGGTGAGCTGTGTGAATACCCGATGGACATCCTCAGTCAACGCCTTATCTTTTGTTAGCATACTAATGTCTGTGTAAGCTCGGGCTGTCGTCGTATGATAATTACCTGTTCCTACGTGAACATACTTCACCAACTTGTTTTTCTCGCGTCTAACAACCAGCAACATCTTTGCGTGTGTTTTGAATCCGACCACACCGTAGACCACTTGAATACCAGCCTCTTGCAATCGTGTGGCAAGCTCGATATTGGCAGCCTCATCAAAACGGGCCCGTAACTCGATGACGACTGTGACGTCCTTACCGGCACGCGAAGCCTCCATCAACGAGCTCACGAACACAGATTCATGCCCAGTACGGTAAAGCGTCTGCTTGATTGCCAACACATCAGGATCCGCTGCCGCCTGCCTGACAAGATCAATCACTGGTACGTAGGACTGGAAAGGGTGATGAAAAAGAATGGGGGAACGTAGCGCGATATTTTCAAATATACTTACACCTGACTCGTAGATTGGCGCAACTTCTGGCGTAAACGATGGATACTTTAAATCGGGTCTGTCAATTTCATCGGGAATGGCCAGAAGCCTATTAAGGTTAACCGGGCCATCGATGCGATAAACATCCTCGCGCTCAAGTCGAAATTGTTTCTCTAGATAGCGCACTATTCTATTGGGTGTATTCGCCGCTACTTCCAACCTTACAGCCTCACCGAAGTTACGCTGAACTAATTCACTTTCCAGCGCACGCCGCAGGTTTGCCACTTCTTCTTCTGAGACATACAGATCACTGTTGCGTGTCACCTTGAATTGATACACACCTACCGGGTCCATGCCATTGAATAGGGACCCGATCTGCGAATGAATGATAGAAGAGAGAAAAACGAAACCGTCTCTAACACCACAAATTTCAGACGGCATTCGTACTACTCTTGGTAGTGAACGCGGCGCTCGAACAAGCGCAAAGCCCGGATCTCGCCCGAAGGCATCAACACCTCGTAAGTCAATAATAAAACTCAGGCATTTGTTAGTGAGCTTGGGAAAAGGATGTGCCGGATCCAGACCTAACGGGCTAAGTACCGGCGCAATACTACTGATGAAAAATGATTTCACCCACTCACTCATGGCTGTACTCCAACTTTCACGAGTGAAAAAGCGTATGTCCTGCCCCACCAATTCCGGAATCAGAACATCATTAAGTAGCTTGTATTGCTTCTCGACCAATGCTTGCGTTACATGATTGATGGCGTCCATTTCCTGACTAGGAGACAATCCATCAAGACCGGCAGACTCTAAGCCTCCTTGAATTTTCTGTTTCAATCCAGCGACACGAATTTCAAAAAATTCATCCAGGTTGCTAGAGGTTATGCACAGGAAACGCAGGCGCTCAAGTAAAGGAACTTCCGGGTCACTTGCCAAGTCAAGAACCCGTTCATCGAAGCTAAGAAAACTCAGCTCACGATTGGATAAAGGTACTGACGTCGTGGATTTTCGCGACCACTTTTCAGGCAATGAGGGTGCTTTATCGATGTCTTGTTCGTTCAAGCGACTAATCTCCGCGTGCCGGGTGTTCAGATAGATAGGTCAAAGCCGCTTGTTCCAATGATGGATAAAACTCTTCAAACCGCGACTCTAACAAATCACGCCATGGAATGAGTTTTTCCTGACCAACCGCCAGAGCAGCAAACCTGGGAGAACGCCGAGACAATCGTTCCAAGGTCAGTTCGATGGAAGTTAAATGTAGATTATTCTCCAAAATAGCGTGCTTTTCTAGTGCCACCATGAATTTCTTCAAGGAATCAGGAAATACACCCTCGTGTTCTTTTAATGAGCACTGGATCTTGCCAGCGTGCTCGCTCAGAGCTAAGTCGCTATATTGGCCCCAGTGAGCAGCCAAGTGATGATCCAATAACACATCAACAATTATGCCGACGAAACGTCTTGGAACACCCGTCATTTCCTGACGTGCAGACAGCAGTCCGGGGAAGCTGTCCGTGTACACGTCCAAGTGACGATGCAGGCGAATACCACGTGCTACCTGCTCTGGCAGATGCGATAAATCTCGCCCACGAACAAAATCACCACAAAATTGGCCCGCGATGAGGGCAGAATCATCAAACCCTAGCAACGAGTGGGCAAGGAAATTCATGCCAAAGCTCCAAAAAACGTTATCCTATTGAGTATGGACCTCACACATGACAAGCGATACAGCCGACACACCAATCTTCAACAGATTGGAGAAGCTGGACAACAAAAGATTCTCGATAGCCATATTCTTATTGTAGGGTTGGGTGGCCTTGGGTCACCAGCTGCACTGTACCTGGCTGCCGCGGGTGTCGGCCGATTGAGTTTTGCCGACTTCGATACAGTGGAAGTATCCAATTTACAGCGTCAGATCGCGCATACCACCGGACGTGTAGGTCAGCTAAAAACCGAGTCTGCACGGACAGCCTGCCTAGATATCAACCCCAACTGCAACATTCAGACTATCGACTATGCGCTGGAGGAAGAGGACCTTGAAAGCCTTATTCCAACCTGCACAGTAGTGCTGGACTGTAGTGATAATTTCCCGACCCGATTTGCCGTCAACGCGGCCTGCGTGAAACATCAGGTACCGTTAGTCAGTGGTGCAGCGATCCGTTTTGACGGACAGATAAGCGTCTACGACTCGACACTTCAAGATGCGCCGTGTTACCGCTGCCTTTACACCGAAGGCGATAATAGTGTGGACACTTGCGCTCAAGCAGGAATCCTTGGACCTGTCGTTGGAATGGTGGGATGTGTGCAGGCTATAGAAGCCTTAAAAACTATCGCTGGTATTGGCGACAGTCTTGCGGGGCGACTCATTCTATTTGACGGACTCTCCATGGAATGGAATGAGATTCAATTGCGAAAAAACCCGGCCTGCCCTGTTTGTAGTAAGACTGCCTGAGCAACGCCTTTATCGATAATCTACCAGCGGGTTACGAGTGATCATCGTCACTCGATCCGCTGTCACCCAACTTGAGTGACAACGGACTAAGGGCTGGCGTCAATATTTAATTACCAAACGTCGCTGTATTTTGGTATTCCTCGCGTTGATACACGCGAATGTAATCCATTTCAAATTGCATTGGAAACAAGGACGCATTTGAAGCATCGGGCGTCGGTGCCCATTCGCTCCCTGCAACCAGATAATTCACGATATTCATAGGCTGACGAGCCACTTGTGGTCCAAACAGGCGCTTGACTTCAACACCATTGATATACCACATAACGAGTTGCGGCTCCCAAAGAACACCAAAAGTGTGCCATTCATCGTCTGCATAATTTCCACCTTCAGGGTTCGCGTGTGACATCGTTGGCGCACTTCGGGTAATTCGCATATTCGCATCACCAAAATGATACGTCTGAAATGCATCTTCTTCGCCAAACGGGTTCTCACCCAAATATTCGACAATATCAATCTCAGGCGCATGGTTGTTACTGCCAGCATAACGATGGTAGAGATAGAAACTGGATAACGCACCCGGTGCGCCACTGACTTTAAGGCGGCCTTCGGTATATCCGTAGATAAACTGAAATTTGTCGTGTGAGGACAATGCACCTGACAGGAACTCACATCGATCCGGTCCTGTGGGATCGACTTCATCGCATATAGGGGGTAAATTCGTACGTAAGTCATTGGCAACCGGAATAGCATTGATAACCATCGACTCACCAGTAAAACTAAACGGATCATAGCCAAAGCCAGGATTGTTCTGAGTATCTACGAAGTACTGCTGCTCACCATTGATAATTCGCGAGTCACCCCAGGTTAAGCTCGTGTTCCACTTGCTAGCATCAATGCTATCGCCGTTGAATTCGTCCGAGAAAACAAGATCGAATTCACTGAGCCAGTTAGGCACCTGTGTAAGATCAGCATTGTCTACGAAAGTGTCTGCTACAGGTCTGTAGAAATCGCGAAAAGGTGTTATCGGTGCACCCTGCTCAGCAAGATAAGTTATTTCTAGAGAATCCGACGCAGCCGATTCCATGCCGTCATTATCCACGGCTGTTACCTCATAAGTATATGTCTGTCCCGGATTCGGCTGACTAACAGAACACTGATGCACAAGCTGATCAAAGCGTGTGAAATTGCAATCGATGAATGACGTTGTCTGCCAGTACTTATCGATTTCTCTTTGGGGTCCAGTTCCCGAACCAACTTGATCCTCGCGAACTCGATAGATAACGCCATCACTACGATAGATGTTGTACTGAACCACAGTGCCATCATCGTTAGCAGGTGCCCAGCTGAACTCAGCCCAATTATTGGATACCAGATCAAGACGCAGGTTCTTAGGTTGAGTCGGAGGCCCACCAGAGACTGCAACTTCAGGATCGATCTCTAACAGGGCACCAAACGGATCTGCAAAATCTGGCGAAGGAATGGGCTCGACAAACACTGGAATCTCACCAACGATTATGCCGTTATAGCGAGTGTTGGTACTCAGGTTTATAACGGTATAGGTACCATCAGCTACCGTGCAAGACGACCCTCCCTGGCAAATTTCGGTATGGGTAATTGCCTCCTGCACTTGGTACCACCCGTCGTCCGGCCAAGTGATTATTGACCCATCTACAGTTACCGCATCAGGCGCTGGTTCTGGCTCGGGCCCTACAACAGTTCCGTCGCTGACAACGATTCCGTCATAGCGTGTGTTTGTGGAGTGGTTAATCACTTTATAGGTACC
>JBLHWG010000134.1:0-12569 GCA_047629055.1 Halioglobus sp. | reverse complement strand
TGTAGGGCAGCATCAGTGGCATTCGTGCCCAACATTATTAGAGCCGGATCACCAATGATCCGGCCCACTACAAATACAAACGACACTAAAGCAAACAGCAATATAATCGAGTGGACAAGTCGTCTAAGAATAAACTCTAGCATTCAGCATTAACGCTCATGAACATGGCAAGATACATTGCACACTTGCTTGCACCTGATCTTATAAAATAGCTGCACTTATTGCGTTATGTTGACCATCTGGAATCGATGGTCTATACCAAACTTGAAGTTGTATCCATCTTTGATCAGATAGGCTTTATCCAATTGCGCCAAGGGTAATATCAGATACTCACCGTGTAGAAATTCAACAAGCTTGCTCAAGGCTTTGTCCCGGGCATCACCTGAGAGATCCAATGCGTTAAATAGTTTTTCATCAAAATCAGGGTTGCAGTAAACCGATGAACGTGAAGCGCCGGTAGGTGCATCTATGTCGGGGCATGCGTAATTACCCAACAAATTGACTCCATACTCGCCAGAGGCATTTTGCTTTTTGTGCACTTGCATCATGGCACGTGGATCTTCCTCCGAATACCCTTTGATTCGAACACGAGGATTGAAGATGTCGGGCAGTTGCACGTTGACCTGAGTTTTAATACCCACTTCATTCAGGAAAAATCCAATTATTTCTGTTATTGAACCTATTCGGGGTGTTGTACTACGACCAACAACTTCCACCACTAAACTATCTACATCGACACCAGCAGCTCGTGCTTCATCAACCAGAGAGCGTGACAAGGCTGGATCATATGAGTATTGAGCTAGAGCACTACTGAAACCCAACATATTGGGTGTACCCAATTGTCCTTGTGCAACGGATGCCAACCCGATCAATTCAGCCAGACCTTCATAATCGATTGCGTGAAAAATTGCTTTTCGCAAGCGGGGATCCTGCAGGCGAGTATCGGCGTGAAGTGAGTGATCAAGCCGTCCATAAAGGTAGGCGTCCGAAGGCCCGCTAATACACGAATACCCGTCATTCTTGGCGGCGGCTTCACAATCTTCAATGGATGGGGATTCGGTTATGTCAGCTTCACCTGCGCGCATCATTGATGTTCTGGCTGACCCTTCTGAGCGAAACACAAACTTTAATTCCTTGAATAGTGGTTCAGTTTGACCGTAAGCATCTTCGGCCTTATAACCCCACCAGTTAGGGTTTACTGTCGCAGTCCAATATTGACCGCGTTTCCATTCAGAGAATGTGTAGGGGCCTGTACCGATGGGCGTATCGAAGTGAGCCGCAGGGTCTTGTTCAATTTGCTGCGCTGAAGAGATACCGTTAAGCGTCAATCGAAATTCCAACATAGGATCCGGTTTACTGGACGTTACTTCTACCTGCAGTGGACCGATCGCTGTCGCCTGAATGGTTCCGGGCCCAGCATACTCTTGTATCGTAAAAGCGCTGTCGGGGGACCAAACGAAACTAATGGCTTTAGCAACGGACTCTGCTGTCATTTTAGTACCGTCGTGAAACGTGACACCTGCCCTAAGTTGTAAGCGAACGGTGCTATCGTCAACACGTTCCCAGGACGTGGCCAGCACTGGCTCATAGCTGCCCGTGTCGGGGTTGGTCGCTATGAGCGTTTCAACAACGTTACGAAGTCCAGCTGCGTTAACCTCTTTATATGAGCCTTGTGCTGCAAGATCCTGAGGTTCCTGACTGACAGCGACGACGAACTGGCCTGATGGCTCAGCGTACGAAACCTGACTCGCCAGAAGACTGGCGGACGCGATTAAAACACCTGTGGTGACTCGACAAATTTTTCGCATAATTTCCTCCCGGTTAGCAAATAAACTTAGACGGACCAAGTTACTGCTAACCCTAAGCAATACTAAGTAAAATTGCAAGCGCTTGCAAAATGCATCATTTTCTCTTAGCCTGCAACCGGGCAAACGGCACGCTTGAATACTAAAAATGAGGATTCATGAGCACGAATAAACGGCTTATTATTGGTATATGTGGAGAATCTGGAGCGGGTAAGACCACCAGCACTTCCATTTTGCAGGAGGCAGGGTTTTCCCCCTATTCACTATCGGGGTTTCTTCGTCAGGAAGCAGAAGCTACACAGGATAAGCCGATCCGTCGACAGGTTCAGGCACACGGGCAAGCAATGAACGCGCAACATGGCAACGCCTATTACGCCGAACTAATGATCAAGAATACGGATATTCTAGAACGGGATCGCGCTGTGGTGGATGGATTTCGAAATCACGAGGAGCTTACGTTTCTTCGCACTAAAGCAGCTGAGCGTGGATCGATCGTGCAGTTGGTTGCGGTAATATTGGACGCTGAAAATCGTTTTGTTCGAGTTCAAGGTCGCGCTCGGTTAGGGGATCCACAGCAACGTGCGCAGTTTAAAAGCGACGATGAACGCGCTAACGGATCTGAAGGCACCTACCAGAACAACAAAACACTGATTGATTTTGCTGATTACAGGATTAAGAATACGGGCTGTATGGACGAGCTACGTTTAAACCTATCTAAAACTGTAGAATCCATTCTCGACTCAACCTCAGGTAGATAAGCACATGACTATGGCAATGCCTGTAAAAGAATTAGAGCACCGTTGCAAAGAGGCACAAGACATTGTCCGTGAAGCCGGTGCTCTTGCACGCGCTGCTTTTTTAGATCGAGAAAGTCTTAGTATCAGTACCAAGGGTACACAAGATTGGGCAACCAACGCCGATCTGGAAGTCGAAGAATTGATTAGAATGCGTCTTGCTAAAAGTTTTCCAGACGAGGCTATTCTGGGTGAGGAGCAAGGACATTCTGGCAGCGTGGTGCACCAAGACACATGGGTCATCGATCCAATTGATGGTACGACCTGTTTCCTTCTAGGTTTGCCTCAGTGGTGTGTCGTACTCACCTATGTAATTAATGGCAAACCTGTGGTAGCGACTATCTACCACGCAATGCAGGATGAAATGTTTTCAGCAACTCTTGGGGGTGGTACCCGTGTTAACGGTTTACCTGTACGAGTTTCGGATTCAACATCGGTAACCGAAGGGCTGATTGCGGTAGGTGCTGCGCAAGTTGCTGACCCAGAAAAATCAGCCCAATTCATTGCAGAGCTAGTGGGTTCAGGAGGCATGTTCGTCAGGGTTGGAGCTTGTGCTCTCGCACTGTGTTATGTCGCGTCTGGTCGCTTGTTGGCTGCCTATGAACCTTGGGTTTGTCCTTGGGATGATCTTGCCGGAATGTTGCTTGTTCAAGAGGCAGGCGGATTAACCAATCCATATTCAAAAACGATTGGTGTCGATAAACGGCGTCCTGTTCTGGCAGCGTGTCCAGGAATCTGGAGTACCGTTGAACCACTACTGCGCTCAGCTTAAAGAGTAGCTACGTCTTGGACCTATTTTTTAAGCCCACTAAGCGCATCGTAATGCTAAATCAATGACCAATCAATCCCGCCTTGGTAATCGCGGTTCACAACGAACCACAGCGTCGGAAGTTGCGCAAGAAGCGGGAGTGTCCCTGTCGGCTGTATCTAGAGTCTTCACGCCGGGTGCCAGCGTCTCGCCACGTATGCGTGCGCGGGTGATGGATGCTTCACAAAAGCTTGATTACACGCCCAATGTTCTTGCGCGCAGCCTTATGACACAGCGGACCAGATTAATTGGTGTCATTCTCGCTAATTTCAGCAATCCTATTTATCTGACAATTTTGGATCATATAACTCGAGATATGCAGCAGCGTGGGTTGCGCGCGTTGTTGCTCAATATTTCTAATGAAGACGACCTTGAATCCATGGCGCAGCTTGTATTGCAATACAGTGTCGACGGTCTCATCGTATCGGCTGGTGCCATTTCACCAACAATTACAGAACGTTGTAAAAAGCGCAATATCCCGTTAGTTGCATTCGCTCGCCAACCTAAACGTGGAAACTTAAACGTAGTCTGTGCCGACAATGTTACAGGCGGGCGGCTAGCTGCGAGACAGTTTATCGATGCAGGTCTCCAAAAGCTAAGCTTTCTAGCAGGGCCTGCTACTGCGTCCACATCTCTGGACAGGGGCAGGGGCTTCACCGATGAACTCACGGAAGCAGGATTAAGTTTGCACTCGCAAGTTCACGCCACATTTTATGACTATAACGCCGGTGCCGAGGCAGCACGACATCTACTTCAAGTTGCAGATAAGCCCGATGCTATTTTCTGCGCAAACGATATGTTGGCTTTTGCAGTACTTGATATTGCACGTGATGAGTTGGGTTTAAAGGTTCCAGAGGATATTTCTGTTATCGGTTTTGACGATGTGAATCTCAGTGCAGGCAGTGCCTACAATCTTTCAACCATTCGCCAGCCGGTGGAGTCGATGGTAACCGACACGCTGGATATCCTCGGACGGCAGATTGAAAACTGGACGGGTGAGTGGGAGACCAGACTACATGCGTGTAGTTATATTGAACGAGGTACAGTGCGAAAGAATAGAGCCAGGCAGCCATAATTGACTCAGTAATATTGGCTAGGCAGATGGGTACAGTACTTCTGGTGGAGGTTCGAAAACCTGCAAACCGCCTTCAACACCCGACGCTTCAAATAGCCCAAGGTGCTTCCACTGCAACGCTAGTGTCTTTGCAAACGCGCTTGATACGAGAACAGGAACACCGTCACCTATAAAACTTAGTACTTCTCTGCCATGGTCAAGTACAGCCCCTGCGGTAGACTCGAAGTAGACGTTTAATACATCAAGATATTGCTCAGCAGACATCTGAGCAGCCAGAGCTGTTGATTTACGTAGATCGCTGAACCAGACGATCGCGGGTATACTTTCCACATCACCTAATCTTATCTGGCCATTAAGAACACGCTGACCGGCGTCTTTTTGCTATGTTTTTAGCAGTCGATTCACGGTTAGACAGTTTTGCAATCAAACCGAGATAAGATTGCGCTTTTCTCAGGAATTCAATATCAGGCATGGAAAACCCATCCTTAGAATCACTGAGCCAAGATATCTTCGGACCATCTCGGCTATCTGCCGCTGACTCAAATTTTCCGAATGGTATTAACGACGCGAAATAGTCACTTGCGGCATTGCTTCTAAAGTCATCGAAAATTGGAAAATTCCTCTCAACGGTTGCGCCATGCCTCAAATCCTGACGCAATTCCCTTACTCGCTCAGTCAACATCCAATACGTAGGACTTTAACCAGTTTTCTTGAGGTTCTGCATTGTATTCCCTAACGTTTAATTCCAATTTGGTGTCGCGCCACCAAGTGAAGTCGACTGATTCGACGAGAGGATGCAGAGTGCGATGGCGAGATGCGCCCGCAGGAGCGGTACGCCTACCTCCACAGCTTTTTTACAGAGCTGGTCAAATAGAGTATTGATATCTGTTCCGACCAGAGCACCATCAATAGGGCTCTGGAGGACGCTCTCTGCCTGTAAAATATTCTTCATATGAATGGAACGAATAATGTTGAACCATTTTGTACACATAATACCGTCTTTCATTACTTGGACAAAATGTAGAAACGGGCTGCTATGGCTATCGTTTATACTTCGCCTACTTTATCGGTAGAGAATAATATGCAAGACTCAGACGGTTCTGATAACAATGCCGATACCTCAATACCTCAGGCGCCACAATTAACAGCCATTGAGCTGCGCGTATTGGGAGCGCTGATGGAGAAACAGCTCACCACCCCTGACCAATACCCGCTTACCGTTAACAGCATAATGTCGGCCTGCAATCAAAAATCCAGCCGAGAACCTGTTTCAGCTTATAATCAGGGAGAAGTTGTTCGCACGCTACAAATCCTAGAGGACAAACGCTTTGTTCGTCGGGAATTTGGCTCTCGAGCTGACAAATACACTCAGCAGTTTATGCAGCATATTGAATTGGGTAAAAAGCAACAGGCCGTGCTGTGCGTGATGATGCTGAGAGGTCCACAGAGCGTGAGCGAACTCAGCACACGCACACAACGCATGGAACAATTCAGCGACAAAGACGAGCTTATGCACAGCATTGATCGCTTGTGTGATCGCGAACTACCTTATGCCATCCGTCTTGGCCATCAGCCTGGCCAGCGGGGTGAACGCTTCGGGCATCTATTGTCTGGTATACCTGAGGTTAGCGACTATTCGCCCCCAGCAGCTGTTCGGACTAAACCGTCACTCAATAAGGACTATTACAAAGATGGGTTAGAGCTGCTCGAATTGGAAGTTGTCGAGTTGAGTGATAACGTAAAGTCCCTTAAAGGCGAAAATGCGCAACTAAAGCTTCAACTCGAAAAACTTTATGAGCTAACGGGTCATTCTAAAATTTTACGCAGCGATTGAATTCGCTCAGTAGTTCCCATTTCCAATTCCATTCGGTGTCAACAGTACACTGACTGAAGAATAACGCGCCAAAGTTCGTCTTAATAGCCTTCTCTAGAATCATAAATTGGTGCTATAGCGGCACACACAACTAGCCTGACACAGGGGGGCATGCCATCGAAGTTTACTGAGTGCACATTGGGTGTGAAATACAGAATTGAATATCCGGATGGCACTGTCTTTGGAGATCCCATGTATTACATGTCTAAAGGCTTCAAAGAACTGGGTCTTCCAGGTGGAAAAATTCTGGCTGTCCTATTCTCTATTTTTTGCATAATCGGTGCGTTGGGTGGCGGAAAGATGCTCCAGGCAAATCAGGCACATGCCCAGATTTCCGGAATCGTTGGCGACTACACTGGATGGATAACAGGCATAGTATTCGCTGTTATCGTGTTTTCAGTTATCGTCGGCGGTGTTAAGTCCATAGCTCGTGTCACTGAGAAGGTCGTACCGATCATGGGTATTCTTTACGTGGTTGCTGCGCTGATTATTCTTCTGGTCAATTACGACAAAATCGGTTGGGCATTCGGACAAATATTTGAAGGAGCCTTCACAGGTCTGGGAGTCGCGGTGGTTTTGTGGGCGCCTTAATTCAAGGTTTCAAACGAGCAACTTTCTCTAACGAGGCAGGCGTCGGATCTGCAGCTATTGTCCACTCAGCCGTAAAAACTAAAGAGCCTATTACTGAAGGCTTCGTATCACTTTTAGAGCCTCTAATTGATACAGTCGTTATTTGCACAATGACGGCTTTGGTTATCACTATTTCTGGTCAACTCATTGTCGATCCAGAAACCAAGCTGTACGTGTTGAATGAAGCAGTCATTGCTATTTCTACCATTGGTAATACCTCGGGTGTCGCACTGACCTAAGCAGCCTTTGGTTCATCTATCAGCTGATTCCCGTATGTTTTGTCGGTGGCTGTTGTCAACATTACCGGCTTGTATTTCTTGATGAAGGTCGTCAAGCAGGAATTGAAGTCCTACAGCACTCGTCTTGCTTCAGGTGAGATTAAGAAATTCGTTCACTAATCACTTGATCTGGTAATGCCGGCAGCTCATCGGAAGGTTGATGAGCTGCTAGTGTCGAATGTCACGCTTTGAGTTTTAGCAACAAAGCAGGCTGAGGCCTTAAGAGTCATTGTTGGAGGATGAAGTTAGCTCTTTTGGCTGATAGCGAACCAGCAGTGCTCGTAAAGACGACGCATGACTGAAAAGCCCCTTCACGGATGCGTCGACTGCCGCTGCCGATTCTTTCGAATTGCGCGATTGTTGAGCAACATTCTGAATCACTGTGGAAATGGCGGTGTTGTCTTCTGATGTATTGGCAATCGTCCTATGAAGCTCATTACTAGTCGCCTTTTGTTCCTCGACGGCTGCGGCTATTGAAGACTGTGAATTGCTAATGGTATTCACGATTTTACTGATGTTGTCTATTGCACTGACCGCAGTCTGAGTATCCATCTGTATGGACTCAATACGACTCTCTATCTCTTCAGTTGCACGGGCAGTATCCTTCGCCAATTCCTTAACCTCGTTTGCAACGACGGCAAATCCCTTACCCGACTCGCCCGCCCGAGCAGCCTCTATAGTGGCATTCAATGCCAGTAGATTTGTCTGTTCGGCAATGGAAGTAATCACTTTGATCACAGAACCGATTCCGGCAGAAGATTCAGACAATCTCTTAATGTTTGCACCGGTATTCTCAACTAGATCAACTGCTTCTTCAACAGTTCGAACTGCATCACTAGTATTGATCGCAATTTCCTTGACCGTTTCTCTCATTTGAGCGGTTGCGGAAGTCGCTGCGTCAGCTGACTGGCTGACGTTAGTAGCTCTTATTGATGCAGCCTCTGTCATTTCTACATTTTGAATCGATGATAGGGTTATAGTCTGACCAAGTTCATTAAGTTCAGCTGCAGCGTTTGAGACACCAGTTGCACTCTTTTCAATATCACGAAAACTGTTGCGTAATTCCTCAAAGAGCCCATTAAGCGCAACGGCTATCAAACCTAAGTCGTCATCAGCAATAGAACAGTCGATAGGCCGCTCAAGATCCCCTTTTGACGCCGCATCCACCGCTTCAAGCAATGCGCCAATTCTAAGCTGTAGTCCTGCGGCAGTTTCGGCAGCTGCTGCCGCCTCTTCGCGCGCACTTTGATTGTGTAGAGCCTCTTCTTCGCGTTTCTCTGTTTCAGCGGCGTCCAACAATTCATGCTGACGCAGATTCTCCGCTTCAACTTCAAGGTTCTGTTGCTTGAGCTCTTCAGCGGCAATCGCATTTCGTTTAAATACTTCTACTGCAGCAGCGATGGCTCCTATCTCATCCTTGCGTCCCAATGCCGGAATGTCGAGCGAGCTCTCTCCCTCTGCAAGGCGTGACATCGTAGCTGTAATCCCTTGCAGCGGGCGAATTACCAAGCGTCGATTCAGCAAGACGACAAATCCAACCATTGCTAATAGAAGTGCCAGGGCGAGACCAGCAGCCTTAAGTGAATCGTTAAAAATCTGCTGATTGACCGACTCATGATCCCACCGAGTAACCAAGGTACCGATTCTCTCCCCACCCGTGTTTCGAATGGGTGCAGCGGTGCTAAACAGGCTGCCTTGAACATCAATGATACTGTTATCAGCTTGAAATGCCTTCTCGAAAAAAGTGGGAGCTAACGTTGAAGATGTCTCCGCAGCATTTCCCGCGAGAGTCACCCAAGGTCCAGATGAATCCAACCAAATTGAGGCATTTATTAGCATTTCTCCTTTGTCTTTTTCCTTCAAGACTTCCAACACCTCCGTTACCGGTTCCGCCTTTTTCCATCGCACTCCTCCTGCCAATTGCCCCGCAAGCAATGAGCTCATATCGGTATGAGCCGCTTCTTGTGCCTGTAGCAAATTACGAACAGAGGTGTTCGTATTTAGGGCAATCAGTAAACCGAAGGCAATTACCGCAGATCCTAATAACGTTGCGACCAGGATCGTGCTAACAGATTTGCGGCTATGTCCGCTAGAAGGAGTTTTATTCATTTTTCTCTGATTCTACCAATATGGTTGGACGACAGGCTGTAAAGCTGTGCCAGGCCAAGATGTCTGGCAGCTTTGATACTTTATTGCATCAACAGGTTTTCAGCGTCGACACCAATGGTAACTGCGCCAATGTTTTTACCTGTATCAGGGTCCGTGATGGCGATACTAACTTGGGTCTGAAATCGCTGAGTAGACTCGTCCATCTCAACTTCATCCACAAACATGGATTTAGGTGCTGCTGAAAACGTCTTCTGCCATTTTGCTTCGTCGCCTTGCCAGAAATCGGATGTGATATCACTTTGACCGACGTTAAGCCCTTTGTCGTCCATAATGAAAATTTCTGTCATCAAGCCTTCGCCTTCGTCTTTCACACCGCGCAAGAACTCAGAAAGAGAATTCTGAATAAGTTTCGAAATCAATGGGCCTTGTGAATCTTTGGACTCTGCCCGCCATTGTTTGTCTAAGGCATCTATATCGGCTTGGCTCAGTCCCGCATTCTGAGCATTCTGAACCTTGATGGCTGTCACGATCATCGGATCAGTTAACCACGTGGATACGGTCCGCTCTGCAAACAATTCTGCTGCGGCTATAATTTTTGGATCTGCGTAAGCTGACTGACTTATCGCCAATGCGGCGAAAGCTATAAGGCTATTGGAAATTGGTTTCACCATGAGTCTCTACGTCCTATTGAAGTCATAAAATACAACTACCTATCTATCAAAATAAAGCCATAACAGATTGTTTTAATAGGGATAGTTACTTATAGCCAACGTAGTGCTAGAAGATTACGCAGATTCTGCCCACGGCTTCAAATTGTTAGCGATACTCTATAATCGACAGAACACTGGATTTCCTTTACCGCTAGCCCTGGAGCTAAGTGTTACAACCCGCTATTTTTGGCATGCCAGCTTGAGCTCGTCATGCTATAGAGCTTCAATCCTGCGAAGCGATATTTGCACAATTTTAATCAGAAATTGATTTAGCTGTTAGTAGAATACCGTAGAGATTGCGTGGATCATGACGCGCGTCTAACGAATTCTGATTTGGCCAAAAGTCTTTTGCAGGTCGCAAGCCACGTTGCGTGGCTTAAAAGCCCTGAAGAAACTCTCGGTCTTACGGTTGTTCTTAAAGAGGGAGGCGATTATCGATGAGCCATACCTTTAGGTGAGTTCTATTGAGATATTCGATGCAATATTCACTAAGTTGCCACCCTTTGGTATTGGATAAATACCACCCATAAGGTGGTCAAATTAGCACCTATCGAGCGTTTCCAAAGATCTACTGTGCGATGAGAATAGTTCCTCTACTTAGATTATTCCCGTCGCCACCCGAAACATAATCCATGACAACTAATGCCCCGCACCACAACACCAACCACTTACATGCATCTCAGGAAAACAAAAGAACACAGACGACTCCCCCGATAGTAGGGTTTCAGAGCCAAACTTCGAATTCAATCAGCGCGATTCTTCCGTTAAGAAAAATCCTTCCGTATAAACTCGCCGTCCAAGAAGCCATGCTTCGCACAGGCTAATCCTGGGAGAAGTGTCATGAGTTTTCACACTATTGAATCCGCTGTATGCTGCATCGAGTAAACGTATCGAATCTTGTAATTTAAAGCCTATCTCGACGATCACTCAAAATTGTTTGATCGTTGAGAAACTGTGGAATAGTAGTAAGCAATGGCCTGCGATCGATTGTTAACCGAAAGTTTTTGATACATATTTCTTAAGTGAAATTTAACCGTGTTGACGGTAATACCATGATCAGCGCTTAACTCTTTGTTGGAGCGTCCTAGTGATAAAGAGGACAATAAGGCTCGCTCAGTTTTAGTTAACGACTGCAGAGGATCATGCAAGTCTCGCACGTCGAGGTATGGGAATACCATTTTACCTTCAGACACTTCCAATGCGGTACTCAGCAGTTTCTCAGGGGGTTCGCTGTGTGAGCAGAATCCAGCCGCACCGGCAGCCATAGCGCGCTTTGGAAGATCACCTGAATTTCCATGAGTACAGACAATGACGCGCATGGGGGACTCTTGCTCTCTGAGTATCTGAATCAGTTGCTCACCCCCTAATTCCGGAAGCCCCCAATCGATAACGGCAACATGACTGGGTACAACGAGTGCTGCTTGCAAAAAAGCTTCAGCTGAGCCAGTAGCGCTAATAAGGCTGAATCTAGCGTCACGCTCGAACATCTCCGACAGGGCAGAAAGCATCAGTGCGTTGCCGTCTGCTATTGCAACATCAATTTTCATAAATTTCCTTGAGTGTTCGAGCTCATTAAGGTCAAATCCCACCCATTTACGCGGTAGATGAAATTTGATTTAATCACATTGCCCCCCATAAGGGTGGTTTTATTCCAGTACCCTTGGATAGCGAAAAGTAGGTAATTGGGGTGTTGCTGCTAAATTGTCTGACTACAACAATAGCGACTTTGCCTTTTTGCAGAGCCGCTCTGCACCTAACTAATATTTTGTTCAGGAGAAATTGAAATGTCTGCAGTTACAGGCCTATTTGTACCCGGTCCCACAAATGTTCCGGAATCCGTGCGCAGCGCCATTGACCGACCCATGGAAGATCATCGGGCGCCTGATCTGCCGAGCTTTACCTTACCTTTGTTCGCCGATTTGAAAAAAATATTCAAAACCACCAAAGGCCAGGTATTTCTATTTCCTGGCTCTGGAACCGGAGGCTGGGAAGCTGCAATAACCAATACCCTGAACCCAGGAGACAAAGTGCTTGCATCCCGGTTTGGGCAATTTTCTCATTTGTGGATTGACCTCTGTCAGCGACTCCGTCTGGATGTAGAGTTTATTGAAGTCGAGTGGGGCGAAGGCGTACCCCTAGAGGATTATGCAAGAGTGCTTGCTGCAGATACCACGCATAAAATTAAAGCGGTATTGGCAACTCAGAACGAAACCGCGACCGGAGTTCAAAGCGACATCGCAGGTGTTCGATCAGCTCTGGATAGTTGCTCTCACCCAGCCATGTTATTCGTCGACGGTGTAAGTTCTATCGGAAGCGTAGATTTTAGAATGGATGAATGGGGTGTCGACGTTGCAGTATCCGGATCACAAAAAGGATTCATGCTACCCGCAGGTCTAGCCATTCTTTGCGCTAGCCAACGAGCTATTGAAGTCTCTAAAGGTGCCACTCTACCGCGATGCTATTTCGATTTCACGGATATGATCAACA
>JBLHWG010000133.1:0-12588 GCA_047629055.1 Halioglobus sp. | reverse complement strand
GATCAGTTTGAGCTGTATTTCCAACCCAAAATTTCCTGCGTTGATTTAGGCGTTTCAGGTGTTGAAGCACTATTACGATGGCATCACCCAGAAAAAGGTTTGGTATCGCCTGATGAATTTATTAAAATTGCTGAAGAATCTAACCAAATCGTAGAAATTGCCCGCTGGGTTCCAGAGGCTGCTATGAAACAGCAGTAAGCCTGGAGAGCATCAGGCATTTCAATTCCTGTTGCCATTAACATCTCAGCTGGACAATTTCACACTGGCGACTTAGTCAATCAGGTATTTGAATTCATGCGTTCTTCCGGTTGCGACCCTGCCATGATCGAATTGGAAATTACAGAATCTATGTTGCTCGGCGATGGCGATCACATACAGGATACGCTTCAACATCTGAGCAGTATGGGCATCATGTTGGCACTCGATGATTTCGGCACCGGATACTCAAACTTAGCCTACTTACAAAAATACCCTTTAGATATGCTCAAAATAGATAAAATATTTCTTGCAGATCAAAAGCGCTCCATGCTTATGGGAACCATCCTGAACATGGCCAAAGTGTTGGGTCTCAGCGTTATAGCTGAAGGGGTAGAGAACTCTGCTCAAGCCGAATGGCTAATTGCTAAAGGGTGTGATCATCTTCAAGGCTTCTATTTCAGCGTGCCACTTAACGCAACTGACGCCACTCAATATCTGCTTGATCACAGTGCTGGGCAGGTAATACTCAGTCGCGTAGCTGCTTAACCTTAGGGCTGGCCCTAAGCCGACTGGCCCCACCATTTCTCAGCAGCCGCTCTAACTTCTGCTGTATGGAATCGGGCAGCTCTATTGCTAGGTGGCAGTTGCTCCTGGTAAAAAAACTCCGGCAGCTCGTCATCAGCATCCGTAAATCCAGCGTCTTTGTTAAATTCGTTTTCCATTCTCAACGTATCTTTGCCCAATTGAACAAAAAAACTCTCAGGTAGCTCGACGCCATGCGCATCGTTGATAGCCTGGGTTATGAAATCCAGATGTTCATTGGTAACTGAGCGTCCGAATATACACAGACCCAATGAATCTGCTGCGGCACATAGCGCCTGTATGTCCAAACTCACAGCAACCAGTTCTTCAGTCGTTTTACCTTTACTGTCGTAGGACGGCAGATTACCTGTGGTGTGGTCGGCTCCTTGCGCGGTCATCATCATCGTTAATCCAGTGACTTCTATTACGCGTGGATCGTAGGCACTGATAGCCTGGCGCTTGATGACAGGCACTCTGGCCACTCCCAAGGCTTCTCCGACACAAGCCGTTCCTGATGCATGAAATTTTCCAGCCTCTGTGCCATTTCTCAAACCGTCTAGTACTGAATGCATGTAATCGGCATCGCCAAATTTGCCCTCTCCAGAATCCATCAGTACACCAATGGTGCCGCCTAACTCGATGGTGTCAATGCCAAGGTCATTAGCCTGATAATTTAATTGGGCAAGCTCATCTGGATCTGTGAGACCACAATTGGTGCCCAGCAAACCAATAGTTTCGTACTCGACAGGTGAGACCACTTCGTTACCGTCCTTGTCTGCGTAGACGTTACTGCACTGAATAGTGCAGCCAGGCATGCAGGCGTGTGTTTGCACACCACCACGTTCGATGTTCTGTTCCCGCAGAAAGTCACCACCCAGCTTGAAGGGTCCGGTTTCTGTGTCCACAGCCTGTCCACCGGTAAAGTTTCGCACAGGAATGCCGCCCACGTGATTGGTGTAGTCCGCCACCATCGCAGTGCCTGTTTGCTGGAATGCCTGAATTGCCGGCTCTGCATCAAGCAGTTTTTTATAGGCTTTGACCGCTCCCATGACTTTTTTCCGATCGTGTAACGGCGGCATACGATCAAGATCTACAATGATGGCCTTGATTTTCTTTGACCCCATGACAGCCCCTACACCGCCACGTGCAGCCAGTCGACTAGGTCTCAAATCAACGTCACTGAACGCGATACCTGACATTAACCCCTGATATTCGCCGACGGGTCCGCACAAGCCAAGACTTACTTTTTTACCAAAACGTTCATGAAGTTTGGCAGCGGTTTCAAAATTTCCCATACCCAAAAATTCGCTGGCATCCAGAAATTCGATAGTACCTTCCTTACCGAAGTGTATGAGCGTCCAATCGTCAGCCACGCCGTTTAATGTGAAACCAGCGATTTTCAGCTGCCCCATACCAAAAGCGAAAGTACCGCCACCGTTAGCTTCCTTAATACCCAGGGTTAGCGGACTTTTGCAGCCGACGCTAACGCGGTTAGCATTGGAAAAATTGGTTCCAGCAAAAGGCCCTGCTGAGAATATAAGAGGGTTTTCACCCGAAAGGGGGTCAATCTTTGACACCTTCGCTTCATTCAGCATCCTCGCAATAAGATACCGACCAGACTTTACAATATCTTCACCGACAAATTCTTCAGTTCTAACTTGGCGAGTTGACAGATCGATATGATGATATTGGCGCATGAATCTAAAACCAGCAAATGGGTGGACTAATCGATAATAATAACCGGAATTTCTATAAAATTCGGGATTTACAACATTTTGTCACTCGATCCTGAAACCAATGTGTCAATTAACTCTATCCAGTGAACAACTGTTCTGCCGCTTCCCCCTTGAATATGCAACTGACAACCAATGTTGGATGTTGCAATAATGGTAGGCCTGTCTTCCAGAAGCGCGCTCACTTTGTTATCCCTTAGTTGACGACTTAACTCAGGTTGAAAAATGGAATAGGTGCCAGCCGATCCGCAGCAAGTGTGAGAATTAGCCACTGGAGATAAGTTGAAACCGAAACGTCCTAATAATCGCTCTACTGAAAGCGGCAGTTTTTGAGCATGCTGTAGTGTGCACGGCGGATGGTAAGCAACCTTCCCCATGGCCGCCGCGGCCGATGTGTACTGGGCAAGGTCTTCCTGTTCAAGAATAGTAGCCATGGCTTCCACGATATCGCAGCTTAGCTCACTCACACGTTTGGCCTTATCGTGGTACACAGGATCATCACTAAGCACATGTCCGTAATCTTTTACCATGACACCACAACCGCTAGCTGTCGTGATAATCGCCTCACAGCCTGCTTCTACGAATGGCCACCAGGCGTCTATATTTTTTCGCATAAGATCACGTGCAGTTTGCTGCTCGTTCAAATGGAAATGTACGGCACCACAACATCCGGCAGATCCTGCAGTTTTTAATACAATTCCGAATGCACTCAACACTCTTGCTGCACTTAGATTGGTCGCGGGCGCCATCGATGGCTGCACGCAACCATCAAGCACGAGCATGCTTCGCTCATGAGTCCGCTTGAGTGGCGCCCAAGGCAGGGTTTGTCGAGCGGGAATGCTGGCAGCCAGTGATTTAGGCATAAGTGGTCTGACTAACTGACCCAGTCGCACGATGGGACCTATACGTCTCGGATAAGGCAGAACTGCGAGAATTAACTTGCGTAACCAGAGCTCACGCCCTTTTCTGGGCACGCGCTCTTCAACGAGCGATCGACCTGCATCGACCAGATGCCCATATTCAACGCCTGAGGGACACGTAGTTTCACAATTACGGCAGGTTAAGCATCTATCCAGATGCAGCCGAGTACTCTGCGTAGGCTCGTGTCCTTCGACAACCTGTTTGATCAGGTAGATTCGCCCACGGGGGCTATCTTGCTCATCACCTAAAAGATTATACGTCGGGCATGTGGCCAGACAAAAACCGCAGTGCACGCATTTTTTTAATAAATCAGCGGCAGCAATGGCGCGGGGATCGTTAGCCAGTGAAGGTGCTATCGTTGTATGCATGGCTCAATCAGTCGTTTGGTTATCGGTTGAAAAAGCGCTGTCCATTTCAGGGTGAAAACGCCCCCGGTTGAACACTCTATTCGGATCAAAACTATCCCTGACCCTCGCCTGCAACCTGCACATGGGCCCTGGCAATGGCTGAAACGAATCCATCGCAGTGCTAGCCCCATAGCGAATCGCATGACCACCTGCTTTTGCAGCAGCTTCAAAGACCGCTTTAGCGGACATTTTCGACTTTAACCAACGCTGCGCACCTGCCCATTCATATAACCACTCACCGTCAATGTTTATAGCAGTGGCATAGTCAGCAACAGAGATTCGCCATAACGTTTCACCTTCAGCCAGAGCGTGCGACTCTTGACTGAAGAATTCATGGGTATGATCACGAACACTCGCCCAAACGGATGCAGCGTCTGACACTTCTTCGCCTCCCAATTCTTTTGCTGCCGCCATTACCGCTGATTCACTGCCACTGAGTCTGAAGTAACGACGTGTGCCAACCAACATCGCGCCTGACAATGGAAGGGCTTGGCGTAAAAATGCGGCGAAAGCCCCTGCGTCATGCTCGGATGATTCTTGGCACAAGGTCAGTTCTTTCTCCGGACAAGGAAGCACTTTCATGGACGTATCCAAAAGCAAACCTAAAGTGCCCCAGGCACCCACCTGTGTTCGAGACACATCGTAGCCTGCTACATTTTTCATGACCTGACCACCGAATGATAAATCTTGTGCGTGGCCATTGATGACTCGCATCCCAAGTACATAGTCCCGTGCTGATCCGCTAAACGGCCTTCGAGGTCCAGATAAGCCGCAAGCCAATACGCCGCCAATTGTGCTTCCGACAAACTCGGGAGGTTCGAACGGAAGCATCTGCCCTGCCTCGGACAAGGCGTTATTCAATTCTGATAAGAGCGTTCCCGCTCGTACAGTCACGACAAGCTCCGTCGGATCATACGAAATGATGCCGCTGTGTCCTAGCGTCGAAACCTCCGTCGATGCCCGTCCGGTATTTGTATTGCCGAGGTGTTTTTTGCTATCGCCACCCACAATTCGCAAAGGAATTTTTGTCTTAGTAGACTCTTTTACGCGTTCTAGTAGCGCAGCACTGTCATCATTTGATGTCACTTTAATAGTTCTTTAGAATCTTTCAAGTTCTGGAAAAGGAAGTTCACCATGGTGAACGTGCATCGCGCCGAATTCCGCACATCTTTGTAGCGTCGGGACTGCTTTTCCGGGGTTAAGCAAACCGTCGGGATCGAAAGCTGCTTTGATGGCATGGAATTGAGTTAGCGTATCCGAATCAAATTGAACGCACATTTCATTGATTTTCTCCATACCAACGCCATGCTCTCCAGTAACCGTTCCACCCACTTCTACACACAACTGTAAGATACGGCTACCCAGCTCTTCCGTTCGATGTAGCTCGCCAGGAATGCCTGCATCGAACATTATCAATGGATGCAAGTTGCCGTCACCCGCATGAAAGACGTTAGCAATCGGTAAATTATATTCCTTCGACCATTCATCCATACGTTGCAGCACATGGGACAGCTGCCTTCTGGGTATAGTGCCGTCTATGCAATAGTAGTCTGGTGCCAATCTGCCCACTGCCGGAAATGCGGATTTACGACCTTTCCATAGCAATAGTCGTTCGTCTTCAGTAGCCGCAATATGTAAGCTTGATACAGAACACTCGGAGAATACCGCTGATACTCCAGCGACTTGCGCCTCAACTTCTTCTGCTAGTCCGTCCAACTCACACAGCAATAACGCAGCTGCATCGGTTGGGTAGCCACAGTGCGCGAAGGCTTCAGCAGCCACAATGGCTGGATTATCCATCAGCTCCAGTCCTGCCGGTATAATGCCAGCCGCAATAACCTTACCTACCGCATCCCCTGCTGCTTCAACGCTATCAAACCCCGCCACGACTAACTTGGCAACCGGCGGTACGGTGAGAAGTTTAACCTTTACCTCGACAGTGACGGCAAGCATACCTTCGGAACCTGTCAACAACGCGAGCAAGTCATACCCCGCGGCATCATGCCCATCACTACCGAAAGTCATTAGATCGCCGTCGATAGTCACAACGGTAGCTGACAGCACATTGTGTACAGTCAAACCATATTTCAGACAATGAACGCCTCCCGAGTTTTCCGCCACGTTGCCGCCAATGGTGCAAGCAATTTGTGATGAGGGATCGGGGGCATAGTAAAGTCCGTGAGGGCGCGCGACATCTGAAATTGCCAGGTTTGTCACACCCGGTTGAACCCTGGCATAACCAAACTCAGCATTCATTTCCAAAATTTTGTTGAATTTGGCTAATCCCAGAATGATTCCGTCTTCGTGTGGCAAGGCTCCTCCGGAAAGTCCGGTTCCAGCTCCTCGTGCCACCACAGGAACTTGATTGCCACGGGCCCAGCGCAGGAGGGCCTGAACTTGTTCTATGGATTGGGGAAGCACAACCAATAGTGGAGTCGCTTTTAAAGCAGTCAATCCATCTGACTCGTAGGGACGAAGCTCTTCTTGTGTGGACAGGATGGACGATTTGTCCAAGATCCCGGTCAGGGCTTCGGCATGTTGAACACGTCGACGCTGCCGATCTGCCTGGACAGCCGCAGCTTGCGCATCGCCCGATGGTATCGCAGAAGGGTTGGCGGACATATTCACACTCCTAGTGTTAATGAGCTAAAAACATTGTGTACGTCTAGATTACTTGCTGAACACATTTTTCGCTCAGTTTCCTGATGATATTTTACGCTTGAGCAAAGCGTTTTTTAAGAATAACGAATCCTCAGTAAGCTGCGCAGCAAGACCTATTGGTGACGACACATCAATTTATGTAGTTTGACTACAAATATCGAGCGCCGAATAAGCTCAACTTAAGATTAAAAGAGTTAAGAAGAGAAACTCCTATCCGCTCCTTATCACACGTTTAAGAATATTTGCGTACCAACTGGGTTAAACTCTGGGTTATCGACGCGGGGGTTTTATCCCTACGGCACAAATTTTCTTGTAAATTAACTACCCAAAGACAAAAATAAAATCGATGAGACGCAGACGAAACGCAAAAATAATTGCCACACTCGGCCCATCTAGCAATAACTACGACACCATTTTAAAGTTATTCGATGCAGGAATTGATGTGTTCCGCATGAACTTCAGTCACGGAACACATGAGGATCACAAAAAAAACTACGAAATCATTAGGCAGGTTGAGGAAGAGCGTGGCCGCCCTATTGGAGTTTTAGCCGATTTGCAAGGTCCCAAACTCCGAGTAGGCTCATTCGTCAATGGCAAAGAGATGCTGGTTCCTGGCGAAAAATTTATACTGGATCAGGATCCCACTCCTGGAGATTCTACGCGCGCCCCTCTATTACACCCTGAGATTTTCGCAGCCCTCACGGTAGGGGCTCAATTGCTGATAAACGATGGCAAAATACGCTTGAAAGTTATCGAATTTGATGAATTCAAAGCCGTTACAGAAATTATGGTCGGCGGAGAAATCAGTGGCAACAAGGGCGTTAACGTTCCTGATTTATACCTACCTATTTCCTCTCTTACCGAAAAAGATCGTCGAGACCTTACCTATGCCTTATCGTTGGGTGTGGATTGGGTCGCTATATCCTTTGTACAGCGAGGTAGCGATATGGTTGAGCTTCGCGGCCTCGTTGGGAACAAGGTTGCCATCATGGCAAAACTTGAGAAACCGTCTGCTATCGAACATCTAGAAGAGATTGTTCGGCTCAGCGACGGCGTGATGGTTGCCAGGGGTGACCTAGGTGTCGAAATGCCCCAGGAAAAAGTGCCAGTGGTGCAGAAGCGAATCCTCCGGTGTGCTCGACAGGAAGGCAAACCCGTCGTTGTGGCCACACAAATGCTCGAATCCATGATCCACTCGCCAATACCCACACGGGCAGAAAGCTCGGATGTTGCGACCGCGGTCTATGATGGTGCTGATGCAGTGATGCTCTCAGCGGAAACAGCTGCTGGCAGCTTTCCAGTAGAAGCAGCTACAGCCATGAATCGCATAATTATTGAAGTTGAGCAGGATCCTCATTATAGAAAGACTATCGATGCAGCCATACCTATTCCGGGTGATACCGTTGCCGATGCCATCAGTTCATCGCTTCGTCATGTCGCCACTGTCATGCCGCTGGCGGCAGTATTTACCTATACAGAGTCTGGTTTTTCCAGTTTCCGTGCAGCTCGGGAACGCCCTGAAGCACCGGTTCTTGGCTGTACGCCAAACCGTGGAACTGCCCGCCAACTCGCACTAGTATGGGGAGTACACGCCATAATTTATGAAGTCATGAACAGCATTGACGAAATGGTGGCTACAGCCATCCGCCTGACGCTTCGTGAAGGTTTTGGAGAAATGGGGATGATTATCGCTATCACCGCCGGCATGCCATTCGGCCGAACCGGGACCACTAACATGCTGAGGCTAACTCGCTTAAAAGAGTTACCCGACTAAATTACAGTTTGGTCAGTGCCGATAGTGAACGACCATGCTTAAGCCGCCTCGATGGTAGCGTAGATTGGCGAACCTCGAGTATCCTTCGGGGTATCTGTAAATTTTTCTCTCGAGCGCGCTTTGTGAAATTACACCTCTTGACGCTATTCATTGCATTGCTTTGCTGCTCAACCTCTATAGTTGCACAGCAAAGCAACAAGGGCGGAGAGATTTTCGCTACGCATTCCATCATCTCGCGAGACGTCCTCGTTGCCTCTGGCGACACTTTCAAAATAATTGCAAAACGTGAATTAGGCCGAACTGGACTTGCACAGCAGTTGGCAGAATTCAACGGACTGGTTGAGTCTGCACCACTATCTCCGGGCCAGATAGTCAGAATCCCTATTCATGTGCCCGCGCGTAAAGAATTTGCTCAGGTCGTTTTTGTCAAAGGATCCGTAACGGTGCAACGGGCTGTTAAAAAAGAGACAACGACCGCTGAAAACATTAACGTTGAAGCACAACATTCCGAATTTAGCGATGTTCAATTGATTCCGCTCGATCGCAACGCCGAAGTTTATCCTGGAGATTTAATCGACACGGGGGTAGGTGGGTTTACGAGCATTGTGTTCTCATCGGGTCCAGTTATAAACCTGCAGCCGAATACTGAAGCTAGAATCAATCGATTGAACTGCCTGGCAACAGATGATAGCTGCGTTATCGAAATCAGAACACTTCGTGGAAAAGTAACATCGAATGTACAAACTCGAGACGATCAACCGATAGATTTTCGCATTAGCACGCCTTACGCATCAGCCGCAGTGCGAGGTACCGTGTTCCACATTCAGGCAGAGCCTAGTAATCTCGTTGTTGGCGTCACCGAAGGTGTTGTCGATCTTTCTTCAGACGCCTCGGATGAGCAAGTGGTGCTTGAACTTGGCTTTGGCAGCTTTGTGAAACAAGGCGAGGCACCGAGCCCACCAATAGCGCTTCTACCCTCACCAGTGTTCAAACGAATACCTGCACGCATGGCCACCGGTGACACCATTAGCTGGTGGCCAAACACACAGGCGGCAAAATACGGTGCAGTAGTGTCAAGAGACGCTGCTGGCAGAAACGCGCTATCGGCGACTCAAACTACCAGCCAAAAGATTGGGTTTGATGATCTTGAAGTAGGGGATTATTTCCTTACGCTCCGTGCTATTGACGACAACGAACTCCGAGGCTTTAAATCGAACTCTCGAATCACTATTGCCGAAATTGACCCGGAACTCGATGCAGTTGATACCGGTATTTCTATCCAAGGCAGGGAATACTTGGTGGAGATATTAAATCCGCAGACTGATGCAAACGGATATGAAATTCAGATATCTATCGATAGCTCATTCGACGATCCGCTTAGTGTTGATATCGATCCAAGTGGCACTGCCGTATTTCGAATTGATGAAGACCAAGTCTTCACACGCGCAAGGGTGCTTATGGATCCGTTTACTGTTTCTGCGTTTGGCCCGGCTGCCAGCTCATCTAGATAAGTGCTTTGCGCTAGAGTCGCACTCGGGCTGGCACCCGCGGAAAACTCCCAACCTCCACCTAAACGAATTTGAAATCGATAGCCCGGCGAGCCTTAGCCAACTGCTCAAGCATAGCGTCTCCACCTCGAACAGCAACACCTACTGCCAAGACATCTAACACAACCATTTGCCCCAGTCGCGACTTAACGGGTGAAAAAATATCACTGTCCTCATTAACGTCCACAGTTAAGGCGATGTCACTAACTAGCGCCAAAGGCGAGCGAGTGGCCGTTACCGAAATGACTTTGGCTTTTGATTGCTTTGCGATTTCTACGGTTTTCAAAATATCGCTACTGCGCCCAGAATGAGAAATTGCAATGACAAGGGCTTCCTTATCAAGAAGAGCCGCCGCCGCATGCTGAATATGCGGATCAGAATAGGCAATTGCAGGTTTTCCCAAACGAAAAAACTTCAACTGAGCATCCTCGGCAACAACCGCCGAACCACCCGACCCATATAGCTCTACTCTAGAACACGCTTCGTACAGTTCAATTGCACTATCCAGGGCCTGCTCATTAATCTGCCCACGAATTTGAACAAGCGATGCAATTGCACCGTCGAGTAACTTGTTCGCAAGCTCCTTACTGGAATCATTTACAGTGACGTCCTGGTAAAAAAATGCCCCTCGCCTTGCAAGATCTTGCGCTAGCTTGAGTTTGAACTGTTGAAAACCAACGCAATCGACTGCACGGCAAAATCGTATCACCGTTGGCTCACTAACTGACGCACGCGCGGCAATCGCTTGTATAGAAGATTGGACGCTTTGGTCTGGATCAGCGATAACAACGTCGGCAACCTTTTGCTCCGACTTACGCAGACTATCTCTTGCAGCCTTGATTTTTGCCAACATGCGCTAAGGACTCCAAAACACTGAGGCAGATTCTGGTGACTCTAGCAACAAACCAGAAACAGGTGCCATTCCATCGCGGTAACCCTCATCGGGCTTGTCACCGATAGCATCGTAGAGAACCTGACATTTCTGCTCACCCGTTATGTGCAAATATCGATGATTGGCATTCAACAATGCCCGGCGTGTCAGGGTGATTCGAGTCTGAGGTACCGAAGCCGGGTGCATAAGGGCCAGCCCTTCAGCATTGTTCAGATCCATGGCCCTAGACAATTGCGCACCAGGCGCATCTGGAAACAAAGACGCCGTGTGTCCATCATTACCCATTCCCAGAATAACGACTGTAAAAGGACTGGCCATTTGTTTCAGATCGACAGCCACTTCGGCCACAGCAAGTTCCGGAGAAATGCCATCTCGGTATAAGGAAACAAATTGCGCAGACGCCGCTTTTCTAACCAAGAGCGTATCCCGTACAAGTGATTCGTTACTATCTGGGTGACCAGGAGGCACCCAGCGTTCATCTGCTAACGTTACTTTGACCTGCGACCAATCGATATCAGCCTCAGAAAGACAGGCAAATACCGGAGCTGGCGTACTTCCTCCAGAGACAACCAGTGACGCGCCCGCCCCGCGGGCTATTGCAGCCTGCAAACGGCTTACAATGTCATCACTGAGTATGTGGGCCAAGGCTTCTTTGTCTTCAGCTTCGCTCCAGCGAAGCCCAGCCGAGGCTACTCGAGTTTTCGCATCGATTACGTAGTCGTTACTAGTCATGGTCAACAGCCGTGTTGTGAATCAGTCTTCGTTCCAACGCAGGCCTTCTTTACTGATTAGCGCATTTGCAGCGCCAGGCCCCCAAGTACCTGCAGTATAGCCTTTCGGACGATACTGGTATTGCTCCCATGCCTCACGGATGGGATCAATCCAAGCCCAGGCAGCAGCAACTTCATCTCGACGCATAAACAAGGTCGGGTTTCCACGAATGACGTCCAGTAATAAACGCTCGTAGGCAATCATTTTGCGCTTCTGAAAGACATCATTGAAATCAAGATTTAAGAAAACAGGTTGCAACTGAATATCATCTCCCCATGCTTTTACGTATATTCGCATGCGAATGCTTTCTTCTGGTTGCAATCGAATGATTAACTGATTGGGCGTGCTAAATCCATCAGCAGTAGCGAATATGGAATGTGGCACCTTTTTGAAATTGATGACAATTTCTGTAGTCTTACTTTCCATGCGCTTACCGGTTCTTAAAAAGAACGGTACACCTTCCCAGCGCCAGGAACCAATCTCGGCTTTGATTGCTACAAATGTCTCTGTAGTACTGTCCTCTGGAATATCCTTCTCATCAAGATAGCCTTGTACTGGACCACCTCTGTAAGCACCAGGCTTGTATTGTCCTCGTACAGTATTTTCAATCGCATCGATGCCTGTCAGAGGCTTAAGCGCTCGCAGAACTTTTATTTTCTCATCACGCACTGCATCGGGGTCAATACTGACTGGTGGCTCCATAGCCAAAATGACTAAAAGCTGCAACAAGTGATTTTGCACCATGTCGCGTAGCGCACCCGTCTGATCATAAAAACCTCCCCGCCCCTCCACGCCCAACGACTCTGCAATGGTTATCTGCACGTCGCTGATACGCTCGTTACGCCACAGAGGCTCGAACAAGGTGTTGCCGAAACGCAAAGCAAGGAGGTTCTGAACTGTCTCCTTACCCAGGTAGTGATCGATCCGGTAGATCTGATCTTCATTAAAGGCATCAGATAATTTATCGTTGATCTCTTCCGCCGACTGCCTATCTCGACCCAGAGGTTTTTCCAGAGCTACACGACTATCAGGTGTAATGAGCCCGGCTGCCTGCACGCCATCCGTGATGTGCGTGAACAAGCTGGGAGCTACCGACAGATAG
>JBLHWG010000132.1:0-12620 GCA_047629055.1 Halioglobus sp. | reverse complement strand
CGGCGCCCGAATCCACTGCCTCCGCTGCTCCCTTCCAGGCCTGACGGGGTAAACAATTTATCGCCGCGAGAGTGCCGATACGGAACACCATAGCCAGACTAGTCTGAGGCCTGAAGGCTCGGTGTGCAAGCACCATCTGCACTCCTTTTTACTTCGCAAGAAAAGAAAGTTCATTTGCAAAAGACAGGACATCCGCCAATTCGGTCATTCTGTTGTCATAAATAGGGGCCACAGTCGTGCAATCTTGTCATGACGCGGTAACATCCGATGAGCTCAAACCGACCTTCCAAGTCCGATATGCCAGCAGATATTCTCGTAGTAGAGGACGAAATAGCGATTCGCGAGATGCTGCAACAGGCCCTCGAGAAGCTTGGTCACACCGTGCACGCTGCTGGGAACACGCTTGAGGCACGTAAGCTTCTGGCTCAAATCCAGATACATGTAGCGATTGTCGACTGGATGCTACCTGGCGGCAGTGGCCTTGAATTGGTTCGCTCCTTGCGCAAAGAGGAGCTTTATCGAAATTTGCCCATTATCATGCTGACCGCTCGCACAGAAGAGCACGATATTACCGCCGGGCTTGACGCCGGCGCCGATGACTACATCACCAAACCCTTCTCACCCAGGGAGCTGAATTCCAGAATCAAGGCGCTGCTACGCAGAAGCCAGGATTTTCATTCGGACGCCATCGTGACCGTGGGGCCTTTACAGCTCGATACGGCAGCGCATCGGGTCTGCGCCAATGGGCAGGAAATACCGCTGGGGCATACCGAATTCAAACTGATTTCATTTCTGATGAATAACCCGGACCATGTGTATAGCCGATCACAGTTACTTGACCGTGTGTGGGGAACTGGCACGTTCATCGAAGAAAGGACGGTTGACGTACACATCCTAAGATTGAGAAAGAACTTAAAACCCTTTGCGGCAGAATCCTTACTGGAAACGGTCCGTGGGGCCGGATATAAACTGACTGCTCATTTTTGACGCCAGATCACACCCAAAACCGCACTCAAGTCGGTATCATGCCGCCCATGTCAGCAGACGCACCCTAGTAAAATGAAGCTAATATCTAGCCTCAAAAGCGAGATACGCTGGTTCATCAGTGGGTTCATCGCCGTTTTGCTTGCCAGCTTTCTAGTGGGCTGGCCAGCCATCGGTGTGATTCTCTACTTAACAGGTTATGTCATTTGGCTGCTGCGCCGCATGAATGACATCGTCCACTGGCTTGGCAAACGCGCCAAGACGTCAGATGCGCCACCTACTGCGGGACTGACCAATGAGATTGTGCAGTTGGTACATCGCGAGAAAAAATACAGTCGCAAACAGAAAAACCGTTATCGAAGCACGCTGGCCCAATTTAATTCTCTAGCATCCTATCTGCCAGATGCAACGGTAGTACTGAGTGCAGATCATGAAATACGGTGGTCAAATTCAGCAGCCCTTGCACTGTTGAATATCCACCCTGAGCGCGACAAAGGTCAGCGTGTCGACAATTTGGTGCGCTTACCTGAGTTTCGCGAATTTCTCCTATCAGATTGCAGTGCTGAGGAGCTTGAAATTCCGGCACCGTTGGCACCTGAGAAGGTCTTAGCGGTAAGAAAGGTCAGGACCGGCAAACACATGACCGTACTTATTGCCGCCGACATTACCCAACGAGTTCAGGTGCGCGAGATGCGAAAGGCATTTGTAGCCGATGTCTCCCATGAACTGCGAACCCCGCTAACGGTGATCCGAGGCTATTTAGAGATGCTTAGCGAAGATGAATCAATGAATGCCGATGTTCAAAAATCACTGGCTCACATTTCGATGCAATCGGATCGGATGCGCGGCATTGTGGATGATCTACTACAGCTGTCTAAGCTGGAAGCTAATCGTTTAGGTGAAAACGAAGGGCAAGCTGTCGATGTCGGCGCCATGATTATTGCCATGATTTCAACACTGTCCGACATGACAATGCACCACACTATCGAGCTTGACGTCGACTCAAGCCTTGGAATCATTGGATCCGAACGCGAGCTTTATAGCGCTTGCAATAACTTGCTGACAAATGCAATTCGATATACAGACCCAGGCAGCTTGATCAAAGCAACCTGGAGCATCAATGACGACGGTGGAATGATTTATACCGTGACCGACAACGGACCAGGTATCGAGGCACGGCATTTATCGCGGCTTAGTGAGCGCTTTTACCGTGTCGATGCCAGCCGATCCCGAGACGAAGGTGGCACCGGGCTTGGGCTTGCGATTGTGAAACACGCCGCTCAGCGCCATGGCGGAACACTGAACATCAGCAGCACTCCCGGAACTGGGTCCGAGTTTGAGATAGTATTCCCACCGAATCGAACGATCCAACTGCAGTTGGCAGTTAATCAGTAGCCAAACCGGTGCGTTCATTTGGCTATGAATGCCTATCTCTGCACGCTTGTACCGCCCTGTAACATCCCTGTCATATTGAGTGCCGATACTGCAGCCACTGAATCTTCCTTCTAGCAATATTAATCAGCTCATGAATAAAACTGCATTAGTCCTAAGTTCAACCGTTTTAGCTGCCACCTTCTCGGCGAATGTCTTAGCCCGGGATAGCATCAGCGTCGTCGGTTCATCTACGGTTTATCCGTTCGCGACCGTCGTAGCAGAGCGATTCGGCAAGACAACTGATTTCAACACACCAAAAATCGAATCCACCGGTTCTGGTGGTGGTCTGAAGCTCTTCTGTTCAGGCATTGGTGTGCAAACACCTGATATCACTAATTCATCACGTCGCATAAAGCTCAGCGAATATGAGATGTGCCAAGAGAACGGTGTTACTGACATTGTTGAAGTGCTTATTGGGTTTGATGGCATCGCTGTAGCAAACTCTGTTGACGCTCCACAATTTGATATGGGCACCAAAGAGCTCTATCTCGCACTGGCTAAGACGGTACCCAACCCTGCCAATCCTGCCGAGCTAATCACCAACCCTTACAAGCAGTGGTCAGAAATCAATGCGGCATTACCTGCCACGGATATTGAAGTAATGGGCCCACCTCCTACATCCGGTACTCGCGATGCTTTCGTAGAACTGGCGATGGAAGGCGGCTGCAAGCAGTTTGATTCAGTCAAGAGCTTGCCCAAGGACGAATTCAAATCTGTGTGTCACACCATGCGTGAAGACGGCGCCTTTGTGGAAGCGGGTGAAAACGACAATTTGATCGTGCAGAAACTCCAAGCGAATCCTGATGCTTTGGGTATTTTCGGGTTCAGTTTTCTTGAGCAGAACTCCGACATCGTGCAAAGCTCTATCATTGATGGTTTCACCGCAAATTTTGATGCCATCGCTGATGGCGACTACGGTATTTCACGTCCTCTGTACTTCTATGTCAAAGCTCAGCACGTTGGAACAGTGCCGGGCATTGTTGAATATCTTGCAGAATTCACCAACGAACAAACGTGGGGAGAAGACGGTTACCTAGCTGGCAAGGGCATGATACCGCTGGGCGACGATCAGCGAGCTGAGGTTAGTGCGGCTGTCAGAAGCTTGGAAAGACTCATTCTCGAGTAAATCGTTTTAAAACAGATATAAGAAAGACAAGGGCCTGGCTTCCAAACTGTGAAGCCAGGCCCTTTTTCTAGTTAGAAGGTATCCGATTTCATTATGACGACGACAACCCTATTGTTGCTTACCATCGTGCTTGGGCTAGTGTCCTTCGTTTACGGTCGACATAAGGCCTACGCAGTTTCCAAGAGCGTGGGTGGCGTGCGCTCAATGCATTCGCTGCCTAGTCACTACGGAATGATGGTCGCGATGTGGTGCGCACTGCCCGCCCTTGCCATTATTGTGGGGTGGAAACTCGTAGAACCGTCCTTAATCAGCAACCTGCTGGATGGGTCCATCCCGCAAAGCATTCAAACTAGTGGTGAGAAATCACTGGCGCTCTACAAGAATGACATCGGTAATCTGGTAGACAGCAATAAGATAGCGAGTATTTCCGATCCAGAAAAACTCATCGCTGCACAGCGACTGGCTAACCTACAACATACGAGTTCCTTAGCCTTGCTGGTGTTGTCCCTTGTCGCTGCCATCATGGGAGCGATCATTGCGCTTAGAAACATCAAGCCTGACACCCGAGCCCGCCAAATTGTAGAAAATATTGTTAAGGTATTTTTGATCAGCTGTGCATCGCTTGCCATCCTGACCACTATTGGCATCGTATTTTCAGTGCTGTTCGAATCGGCTCGTTTCTTTCAGGAAGTTGACATTGTCGAATTCGTTACCGGTACCAAGTGGAGTCCACAAACAGCTATTCGTGCCGATCAGGTAGGCGCATCTGGATCTTTTGGTGCAGTTCCATTATTTTTAGGCACACTGCTCATTTCATTTATTGCCATGCTCGTTGCCGTGCCTTTTGGCCTGATGTCAGCTATCTACCTGGCAGAGTACGCATCGCGCCCAGTGCGCAATGTGGCCAAGCCTTTACTGGAAATACTGGCCGGTATTCCGACGGTGGTTTACGGATTCTTTGCAGCGCTGACCGTTGCCCCAGCTCTGCGCTCGGTAGGAGATTCGATTGGTCTAAGTGTCTCGTCAGAAAGTGCACTAGCTGCGGGCGCCGTTATGGGAATGATGATTATTCCGTTTGTGTCATCCCTGTCTGATGACGTCATCACCGCTGTACCTCAAACCATGCGTGATGGCTCCTATGGTCTGGGTGCCACTAAATCAGAAACGATTAGAAAAGTTGTAATTCCTGCAGCCCTACCCGGTATTGTCAGCGGCGTGTTGCTTGCCGTATCCCGTGCCATTGGTGAGACCATGATTGTTGTTATGGCCGCAGGCCTGGCAGCTAACATGACGGCAAACCCTCTAGAAGCTGTGACAACCGTTACTGTACAAATCGTGACACTGCTTACTGGAGACCAAGAATTTGATAGTGCAAAAACACTCGCGGCATTTGCACTGGGGCTGATGCTCTTTATTGTCACACTCTTTCTGAATATCATTGCATTGCACGTCGTGCGTAAATACCGGGAGCAATACGAATGAGCGCTCAAGCAGACATTAAAGCGAAAACAAAATCAAAGAGGACAGAGCGCGTAAGGGCCTCGTTACGAAAACGCTATGCCGCTGAAAAACGATTCAAGCTTTATGGCATCGTAGCAATAGGCGCTAGTATTGGATTTCTGTTCATACTGCTGTTTAGTATCGTGAGTAAAGGTTTGCCAGCATTCAAGCAAACCTACTTGAAACTAGACGTCTCACTAACAACTGATGCCTTGGGGGTCAGCGACTCGCCAACGTATCAAGAGCTGCGTAGTGCCAATTACGCAGGGGTTGTGAAACAGGCGATGCGAGATCGCTTCCCGGATGTTAAAAAACGTGGCGATAAAAAGGCTTTGTACAAGCTAGTCAGCACCGGTGCTCAATACCAGCTTTATGATCGCATAAATGCAGACCTGTCCTTGCTCGGAACAGACTTGAGTTTGTGGGTACTGGCTGATGATGAGCTTAGCGCTATTATAAAATCAAAAGAGAATCTTGACGCACCCGAGACTATCGCAACGCGTATGACACCTAAACAAATCGGGTGGGCAAAGGATTTGAAAGACACCGGTTATTTGGATGTCCGATTCAACACCACGTTTTTCGAAAACGGCGATTCACGAGAACCTGAATTAGCGGGTATTCGTGCCGCTTTAATGGGCTCAGCATTCACCCTTCTTATAACCTTTGCTTTATCGTTTCCCGTAGCCGTAGCCTCTGCCATTTATTTGGAAGAGTTTGCTCCGCAAAACCGCTGGACCGATATTGTTGAAGTCAATATCAATAACCTTGCAGCGGTGCCGTCCATTGTGTTCGGGTTGCTGGGACTAGCGGTGTTTATCAACTTCTTTCACTTGCCACGCTCCGCGCCTGTTGTTGGCGGCATCGTATTGAGTCTGATGACACTGCCAACGATTATCATCTCCAGTCGCGCGGCGCTAAAGGCTGTGCCTCCATCGATTCGCGAAGCTGCGCGAGGCCTGGGTGCCTCGCCTTTGCAAGTGGTTACCCATCATGTGCTTCCGTTAGCCATGCCTGGCATTCTTACCGGCACTATCATTGGACTTGCACAGGCACTGGGTGAAACTGCACCACTTCTCATGATCGGTATGGTGGCCTTTATTGTCGATATTCCCTCTTCGGTCACTGATGCTGCCACTGTACTACCTGTTCAGGTTTTCTTGTGGGCTGACAGTCCAGAGAGGGCTTTCATGGAAAAGACTTCTGCAGCTATTATGGTATTACTGGTCTTCCTGATACTCATGAACGCTATTGCCGTCTTGTTGCGTAAGCACTTCGAGCGTCGCTGGTAGACTCAAAACCAATGAATACTATTATCGCTAACGATATACTTCTTCAAGTCATTAACCAGGTGCAATCCCGTGTCTAACTCCGCTCAGGAAGCTTTTGACAACCTAACGGAAACCGTTGGGACGCCCACTGTCGAAAACCCGAAAATGCAGACACGTAATGTGAATGTTTTTTACGGCGAAAAACAGGCTATTTATAACGTGGATCTGGATATTGGTAACAACGAAGTCGTTGCCATGATTGGTCCATCGGGTTGCGGCAAATCTACTTTTCTCCGCTGCCTGAATCGGATGAACGATACGATTCCGTCTTGCCGTGTATCAGGGGAGATGTTGCTCGACGGTGAAGATCTGTACGGCGCAGATCTCGACCCTGTTCTACTGCGGGCGCGTGTTGGTATGGTTTTCCAAAAGCCCAACCCGTTTGCTAAATCCATCTATGATAATGTCGCCTACGGTCCGCGAATTCATGGACTGGCTAACAACCGCGCAGAATTGGACGATATCGTCGTCGACAGTTTGCGAAAAGCCGGTTTGTACGATGAAGTTAAAGATCGGATCGATGCCCCTGGCACCAGCCTTTCTGGTGGTCAGCAGCAACGACTATGTATTGCACGAACCATCGCAGTCAGCCCGGAAGTCATTCTAATGGATGAGCCCTGTTCGGCACTCGACCCAATTGCAACTGCCCGTATCGAAGAACTTATCGATGAGCTTCGTGAAAATTATGCGATAGCCATTGTGACTCACTCTATGCAACAGGCAGCCCGCGTTTCACAACGCACAGCGTATTTTCATATGGGCAAGTTAGTGGAAGTCGATGACACGAATACCGTGTTCACTAATCCACAACACGAACTTACCGAAAACTACATTACTGGCCGTTTCGGCTAAGGGTAATCATCATGGATAAGCTCCACCTTGATCAACATATCTCTCATCAATTCAATAAAGAACTGGAAGATATCCGCAACAAGGTTCTCACTATGGGCGGCCTGGTAGAACAACAGGTCACCAATGGCTTGACCGCACTTCTCGAAGCGGACAACGATCTAGCCACCTTAGTCGCAGAGCGTGACTTTGAGGTTAATAACCTTGAATTGGAAATCGATGAAGATTGTACTCACGTATTAGCTCGCCGGCAACCTGCAGCCAGCGATCTGCGACTCATCGTGACCGTCATCAAAGTTATTACAGATCTGGAACGCATCGGTGATGAGGCTGAAAAACTCGGCCGGTTCTCACGCGATATAATCCAGATCTCTGCAGACACTCCAAGCTACCGCAAGGAACTCAGGCACTTGGGTGAGCTGGTTAAATCCATGCTACGCGATTCTCTGGATGCATTCGCCCGCTTAGATGTTGATGCGGCACTGCGCATTGCGCAGCGCGATGAGGATGTGAACCGAGAATACGAAACTCTGGAGCGATTGCTGGCATCTCATTTGGTAGAGGATCCCAGACAAGTGTCAAAGCTGTTCAAAATCACCTGGTGTGCAAGAGCACTAGAACGTATTGGCGATCACTCGGTCAACATTTGTGAGTATGTCGTCTATTTGGTAAAAGGCCGCGATATCAGGCATACCAACATGGATAAAATTCGTTCAGAATTCATGAAATCATCTGCCGATTAGCAGTGTCTAATTCATTTGAGCAGTATAGTTTACTGCTCGTTATGGATAGTCAAACAGCTTGGGGAGCTTATCTTTGAGCCTGCCATCGATCATTTGAAGCGATATGCCACTAATGCCATCAGCTGCAGAGGTGTCTGACGCAACAATACGGATATGATTATCCCCCAAACGCCACTCGAAAGGCCACTGCGCAGACGGTGTATGTTCGTATCGAACATTTAACTGCCTGGTAAGTGACATGGCATTTCCGCTTTGCATGTTGGCTTCGAGTTTGACCAGACGATCGTCTAATATTTGAAATATTAGAAGGTCAACATCAAGCCCTTCTAAGGACAGCTTTCCAAGCGGTTGCGCTCGGCAAATTTCTCGAAGAAAGAGACGCCCGGTACCCTTGATGGAGGTTTTATCGACATCACAATCAGGGACGTCAAAGCCTTGGCTTATTAACGCTTGCTCACTCTCCAAACGAGTAGAGCCCAACTGCAGTTGATTTAAACCCACTTTGCCATTGTCTCCGGATAGGCTCAACTTGCCCGTGCTCAAAACACGTTCGTTATCGGCGTCAATCACGGTAGAGTTATTCTCTGAAGAGATCGTTTTAGGGGCATCGTTGTCTTCAGGCAAGGGTAGGTTTGATGAACACGCAGATGCCGACACTAAGGCTGTGAAAAGGAGAAATAATTTTTGATTACGTGTGCTAGCGCCTCCGCTATGGCTGCCGCGCTTGCAGTTGCACCCGAACTTGCACCCGCACCTTCTCAACGATTTGCGCATTAATAGAAGCATGGTAAAGCTTGCCAATAAACTTAAGATCAGAGGATGTGTTGAGCCTGCGACATCTCCAGCACCGACGCTAATGGCTCCACTTGCGGCAGCCAGACCGCCAATTGCACTTTCACTCACCATACGGCCGCTCAAGTTAATATAGTTACTCATCCAAGGTCTGAAAGCATTAACGTTAGTATACACACCGTACAAATTAGGCCGAGCACAGCCAGCTCCAAAACTGGTAATTCCAATCTGCACTTGGCGGCTACCTTCCAAAACGTAAATTGGCCCACCACTATCTCCTTGGCAGGAGTCGACCCCACCCTGCCGAAACCCTGCACACAGTTGCGTGGTTAGTATGTTGCCGTTATACGACTCAGGTAGATTACATTGTTCACGCGAGACGATCGGCATAGAGGCGTCTTGCAACAAGCCTGGAAACCGCTCAGCGGCCATAGGGCCCTCCTCTGTTAACGCTCCCCAGCCTACAATAAACGCTGTTCTACCGACCAACAATTCAGGATCAACGTCTAGCAGGGAATTCTGCGGAACCGGAACACTCGTGCTAAGTTCCAACAACGCAATATCATTGACTGGAAACACGGGGTTGTCGTATTGAGGATGGACAAAGATATTAGTGACCACTGTCTCCACCGCAGCCACGTCGTTCAAGTTATTGATACCCGCAACGATTCGAATCTGATCCGCTGTGGTTGGCGAACCGTCCACGTTAAACATACAGTGCGCAGCGGTTAACACCCATCTGTCGGCAATAACAGATCCTCCACAGAATTGACGGAATTTCAGGGGCTCAACCCCCGGCATGATTAAAGCAACCAGCGACGGCCATTCACCGTCTTCCGCTACATTGCCACCCACGATGCGTGATTGTACGGCTACGTCGTCTTGAGCATATAAGCCTGTCGTTATTGTGAGAGCTGATGTCAGCAGCACAAATGCAAACGAAGCTTTCACAGTTTCACACAAGCTTATCGGTCTAGAACAATGAAGACGCTGGGTCACAAACTGGGACAGGCGGGCTAAACACATGTTAGATCCGGTTTAAGATATTCATAAACCGGTAACGGCTGTAACAGTTATTTACCCATCTAAAACAAGAGCTAATGTGAAGCAGGCTAGATCTCTTTTACGGCTAATTTGAACCAATCACCGATTTAGTAGGCAGAATTTTTGAACGCTTTTCGGCGTACATACAGCAATCCAGAGAACAGTCCTATTAAATTGAAATTCAGCGACCCACCCTGGCTACTCGAAGCAACTGCCACACTACTGTCAATGGCGCTGTCCACATCGCCTGCACCCGCACCCGTTTCATCAATACTCGCCAATGAGTTTTTACTTAATTCAATGTCGGCAACGTAGCCACTAATCCATGTCTTGTACGCTGATATATTCGTATAGACACCGTAGAAGTTAGGCAATCCGCATCCATTGCCAAAACTGGTAATTCCAACCTGCACCTGTTCACCGTTTTGAATCAGATAGAGAGGGCCACCACTATCACCAATGCAAGTGTCTATTCCCCCTTCGCGAAAACCTGCACACACTTGGGTGCTATTGGTCACAACAACGGTGCGAATATCAGCTGGTTGAGTTTCCCCTCCGAAAGGATCGCGCATACAGTGTGCGGCCGTTAACATCCACCGGTCGCTAATCACAGTGGCGGCGCAGAAAAACCGGTCTTCTAATGGGAATGTACTTGCAGAGACGATAGCTGCGATAGGTGGCCAAGCCCCAACCCAGCATCGCCTCCACGCAATATCCGAGACTGAATGCATGACCCAGTATCAGTCCCATCTGAGCCGAATTCTAGATTTAACGCTCTTTCAGACGCCTGCGAAACACCCACGCTTGCAATCAAGCACAGAAAACACATCAGAAAAAGAACAACAGTCGTCGATAGGCCTCGACGGGTAAGGTTCGATTTTTTATAAAGAGCCCAACAAATTGTTGCGCGCTAAGAATGAGCGTGCCACATGCGCCGATCCAGAGACTGCAGTCAATATCAGTAACGACAAATTCGGTTATTTCAGCATCTAAGCTCACAGCGAATGTGACGTGTACAAGGCCTCATAAGCAACTACTTTGAACCAGTGAGTGTTTTACCGTCATCTGAACCTTCGAAATAACAGGCAAATCAACAACCCAAACCCAGACCAAGGGTGAATTGCACCAAAGAAACGTCCTTTACGTTCAGTGCTTGTTACAGGACCTGCTCCCGGTTCCACGATGGTTTCGCCAGCATCAAGTTGAGTGATCAATTCAGGCGTTTGGAAAGGGACATCAATGTAGTTGTAAAGCCATGGCAGCAGGTGCGTCACGCTGGTGTATATCCCGTAAAAATTGGCTAATGCACATCCGTTTCCAAAACTGGTGATACCCATCTGTTTAATTGTCCCATTCTCGAACATGAACAACGGGCCACCACTATCACCCACACAGGCGTCAACACCACCATCAATAAACCCGGCACAAACTTGCCTGTGTGTTACCAATCCTTGATAGGAAACAATCGAGTTACATATACTTAACAGCACGATGGGAACCGCAGCATCTTGCAATTGTGAAGGATAAATGGCATTGCTCTCGTTAACAAAATGGGTAGCCCCCCACCCTACTATGTAACTCGTAAACCCATAATAATCTGCCGTATCACCCGCAAACAGACTGACAATCGGTGCATTGATAGCGGATCCCAATTCCAGCAAGGCAATATCAAAAGGCGGTAAATCCACGGTATCGTTGTAATCAGGATGCACGATGATATTGGTAACGGCGAGCTCCTCTTGAGGCACATCGTTATCCAGATTACGAATACCCGCAATCACACGCACAGACGAAGGCTCAATCGCCCGCCCAAATGCATTGAAGACACAATGCGCAGCCGTCATAACCCAACGCTCGGCAACTACTGTCGCACCGCAAAAAAATCTATTTTTTACAGATGCAGTACCTGGCTTTACCAGCGCCACAATAGAAGGCCAACTGTCTGCTTCTGCATCCTGACCTCCAATAATTCGTGACGTCAGCAGCAAACCGTCAAGATCATTAGCGCGCTGTGAGCCTAAAGAATCTTGATTGGTATCATCGCTGTTCGCAACAATAGGCGCTTCAGCTGAGAACACCACCTGTGCAAAGCTTGCAGACAGAAACAGCCACAACAGCGAGCGGATTAATCGATGTTTACTGCAAGCGCTGATTGCGTTCATGAGTTTAAAATTGGCCGGCAGCACCATTAAACGCTCAAATTAAACAACTGGACGAGTCTGTTGCATTGCCGCCCTCTCACCGAACGATGAATACCACGTTGCCAGAGCCGGTTGACGTGTCCGCCAGTTCAAGCGCTCTGAAGCACGAAGATCTAAATAATCCAACGCGCACACCAGACCAATATGAGGAAGCCTAAGTTCTTCACCATAGCCTGGCAAAGACGCTGCCAGAGCATCAACACCTCGATCAAGCGTTGCAAACCAGCGATCTACCCAGGCAGCGGAACGCTCTTGCGGCTCTCGTCGGTTAAGTTCTACGGCAATATGGAACGTCGTTTCCAGGATTCCGTCTGTCAGTGCCAGTTGCTTAAGCGCTTGAATTCTCTGACTACCATCTGGTATTAACGTGCCAGTGGACAACATATCCAGATATTCGCAAATGACATGGCTGTCGAACAGGGTATTCCCGTCATCAAGCATCAGCGTCGGCACCTTACTCAATGGATTAGCGAGTAGATGCTCAGCAGTGGCTTCATACGGATTGGAATTGATGATTTCGACCTGGTCAACCAGGCCTTTCTCGATGACCAGAATGCGGACTTTTCGCGCGAATGGCGACAATTGCGATGAGTATAGTTTCATGCCCGTTATTAAA
>JBLHWG010000131.1:0-12794 GCA_047629055.1 Halioglobus sp. | reverse complement strand
CACCAATCACGATATTAGTAATGTGTTCTGTAGTTGCAGCTAGGATATCCCAGCCGAAAAGACCGGGAAGTCCACGCATGATGATAGGCAAGACCGAGAGGAAAGCAGCTCCTAAAAAGCAACCTAACAGTGAGCCCATTCCACCGATAATGACCATGAACAGAATCAGAAACGAATGGTTGATATCAAAGGCTTCTACCTCGGCAGAACCGAGCCACATAAATACCATCAAGGCACCTGCAACACCGCAGTAATAGCTAGAGAAAGCAAACGCCGAGAGCTTGGCGTATAGGGGTCGAATACCCATAAGTTCAGCGGCGATATCCATGTCTCGAATCATCATCCAACTACGACCAATTCTGCCACGCAATACGTTTGCTGCAACCAGCGATAAAACTGCAACGAAGGCAGCGATCACGAGATACCTGACCGTAGGTGTTGCTGAGGCACCAGTAATGGCAATATCAAATAGCTTTCTTTGCGGCACCTCGATAGCACCCGAATCGTTGTAGTTGTACAACCATTCAATGCGAATGAAACACCATTCGAGAAAAAACTGTGCGGCCAATGTTGTGATCGCCAGATAAAGACCTTTAATACGCAGACTGGGCAGACCGAATATGACCCCGGCAATGGCTGAAAACACTCCAGAGCAAAGAATAAGAATGATGATATTGGTATCGGGGAAAATAGTGGCAAGCTTGTAGCAAGAGTAAGCACCTACGCCCATAAATGCTCCTGTTCCCAGTGATAGTTGACCGGCATACCCTGTGAGTACGTTCAGCCCTATTGCCGCCAGTGCGTACACCAGAAACGGGATCATGATAGATCCCATAAAAAAATCGGTTGCGAACAAAGGTACACCAACAAAAGCAACTAGCAGAATGGCATAGAGTCCAATTCTATCTTGCAGTATCGGCAGGAGCGCTTGATCCGCCGCATAATTGGTTTTGAACTGCCCAGATTCACGATAGAACATGGCTATTCTCACTCATGACATTAGGGCTCTTGTGGTTAAGCTTAAACACGCTCGATAATCCTCTCACCGAACAGACCCTGTGGACGAAACAATAGAAAAATAAGTGCAAGCACATAAGCGAACCAGGCCTCAACACCACTACCGAATAAAGAACCCCAATACACTTCAAACAATTTCTCACCGATGCCAATTAACAGGCCGCCGACAATGGCTCCCGGGATTGACGTAAATCCCCCGAGTATAAGCACGGCCAAAGCCTTCAAGGCTATGATCTCCAGCGCAAACGATACTTCAGATCGAGCGCCCCACATGATACCTGTCACTAGCGCCACAATACCTGACGCAAACCAGACAATGGCCCAGATCTGATGCAGCGAGATACCCACTGACAAAGCTGCTTGATGATCATCAGCAACAGCGCGCAGTGCTCGCCCAATGCGTGTTTTGGAAAAAAATACGGCCAAGGCCATAACCATCAGCAGAGCAATAACTGCCGCAGCTATGTCGATATGCTGAAAAATCACTATACCGTCAAACACTTCCCAATCAGAGGAGCCTGTAGGTAATCCAAGCTCCTCAGTAATCATCGGCTTCGGTTCGCCACCGAAAATAAGCTCACCCACACCTTTGAGTACCAGCGTTAGGCCGATGGTTGCCATCAGCAGGATTGCATCGTGCTGATTGACCAGTTTTCGCAGGACGAACCGTTCTACGCCGATGGCAAGCAATCCCATGATACCCAGTGCGAGCAAAACAGCCAGCCAGGCGGGGACACCCGCTTCGTGCAAACTGACCAGCGCCAATGCGGCGAATACAACCATGATGCCCTGGGCAAAATTGAAAACCCCGGAGGCTTTATAGATAAGCACAAAGCCCAAGGCGATCAGTGAATATAAAACCCCTGCGACAAAACCTTCCCACACAACCTGGATGAGAAAGTCAGGGTAAGCGAACATTTCGAGAAAGGGTGACACAAAAATGGAGTGCAATAGTTCCATTAGTGTGCAACTCCCAGATAGGCATCGATAACATCTTGGCTGGATTGAACTTCCGTAGGCGTCCCATCAGCGATTTTTTTACCGTAATCCAGGACGACAACTCTGTCGGCTAGATCCATCACTACCCCCATATCATGCTCAATGAGGGCAATGGTAGTTCCATACTCTGTATTCAAATCAATGATGAACCGGCTCATGTCTTCTTTTTCTTCCAAGTTCATACCGGCCATGGGTTCATCCAGCAACAACAATTCTGGCTCCATCGCCATCGCCCTGCCAAGCTCTACACGTTTTTGCAAGCCATACGGAAGCTTACCAACGGGTTGTTTTCGTATATGCGCAATTTCCAGAAAATCGATTATTTCTTCCACTCGCATGCGGTGCTCTATCTCTTCGCGTCTAGCAGGCCCAACGTTCAACACTTGCCAGAAAAATCCGCGATGCATTTTTAATGAACGCCCAGACATGATGTTGTCTAGCGTGCTCATCCCTTTAAACAAAGCAACGTTTTGAAATGTTCTCGCGATACCTGACGCTGCTGCCTGATAAGGCTTCATGCGTCGTCTTTGCTTACCTTTAAAAGTAATGATGCCTTTTTGCGGATGATAAAAACCATTGATGACGTTAAGCATCGATGTCTTACCAGCACCATTTGGGCCGATAAGAGCACGAACCTCACCTTTCATGATATCGAATGAGATGTCGGTAATTGCGTCTACCCCACCAAAGGACAAAGACACGTTTTCGACCTTGAGTAATTCTTCTGTGAAGCGCTGAACAGGTTGAGGATCAATGCTCTCTACAGGCAAATCATTTGCGGCTGTAACGATTTCCACGTTGCTCGACTCACTCATCAGGACGCCTTCCGTAATTCAGAAGATTCGGGCAGAGTACGAAGAACAACATCGGCTTCTATCGTACCCTTACGCCCATCTTCATAGACAACGGTTGTGGACACAAACTGGGACGTCTTATCAGAGTACAGAGCCTCTATAAGCGGTTCATATCGTTCATTGATAAATGCGCGACGAACCTTCTGCGTGCGAGTAAGCTCGCCATCATCAGCATCCAATTCCTTGTGCAAAATCAAAAATCGTTTGATGGTTGCGCCCGCTACCCGTGGCTCAGCTGCCAAATCCAGATTCACTTGAATAATGTGCTTTTCTACCATCTCATAAACCAACGGGTGCCCTGCCAATTCCTGGTATGAACCGTAAACGATATTGTTTCTCTCAGCCCAATTAGATACCGCCGTTAAATCAATATTGATAAAGGCTGAAACAAAGTCTCGCTGATCACCAAAGGCCACGACTTCCTTGATGGTTGAGAAGAACTTCAGCTTGTTTTCAATGTACTTGGGTGGAAACAAGCTTCCATCGTTTAGCTTGCCGACATCTTTTGCACGGTCAATGATAAGCAAATGACCTTTGTCGTCGATGAAACCGGCGTCACCGGTATGCACCCACCCTTCTGCATTTTTGGTAGATGCAGTGGCGGCTTCATTCTCGTAGTAACCCAGAAACACACCGGGAGAGCGATAAAGAACCTCGCCGCTATCATCAATCTTTAATTCAACGCCAGGACAGGCTGTACCCACTGTATTGACATCAATCTGACCATCTGGCTGAGCGGTTATATACACACTCGCCTCAGTCTGACCGTAGAGTTGTTTCAGGTTAATGCCCAATGAGCGATAGAAACGGAAGATATCCGGCCCAATGGCTTCACCTGCGGTATAAGCCACTCGCACCTTAGACATTCCTAATCGGTTCTTCAAAGGACCGAAGACACACATTTCGCCCAATGCATAATGCAACCTTGAGAGTGGACCGACACTTTCGCCATTAAGCACTGCCTCACCATGGCGCCTAGCAACGTCAATAAAGTGATCGAACATTGCCCGCTTGGGACGACTCGCGTCCTCCATCGCAACTGTTATGTTGGTTAGTAATGTTTCGAAAACACGAGGGGGCGCAAAAAAATACGTGGGGGCAATCTCTCGTCTATCTGATGTGATTGTGTCGAGACTCTCTGGACAACAAACACAGTAGCCAGCGGTCAGGGACTGTGTGTAGCTGAATACATGATCACCTACCCACGCCAACGGTAAATACGCAATCGTTTCTTCTTTGTGATCTAGTTTATCGAACGCGTTGGCATTGATTGACGTAATGATCAGGTTGTTATGCGAGAGCATGACACCTTTGGGTTTTCCGGTCGTTCCTGAGGTGTAGAGCATGACGCAGAGCTCATCACTGACAAGTTTGTCAATGCCCATGCGCCATTCGACAGCTTGATTTCGGTCTCGCTCAACGGCTTTTCTGCCGCGATCCTGGACATCACTAATAGCGAGAACCACTTCCTTGTCATAATCTCGCAGTCCACGCGGTTCGTCGTAAATCAGTTTTTCAAGCAGCGGCAGCTGATCTTGAACCGACAACACTTTGTCAACCTGCTCCTGATCCTGACAAACTGCAAATCTAACGCCAGCGTGTTCCAACACATAAACCATTTCTTCGGCTACAGAATCTGAATACATCGGGATAGGAATCGCCCCGATAGATTGAATAGCTGCGAATGACCAGTACAACCTCGGACGATTGGCACCAATAATGGCAACCTTGTCGCCCGGCTTGAACCCCAGATCTTTCAGACCGATAGCAAAGCGCTGAATCTCGCCGCACACTTCTGCCCAATTCCATTCTTTCCAGATGCCCAGGTCTTTATGACGCATGGCCGCTCTGTTTGAAAACTGCTCACTGTTTCTGAGCAGATAATGCGGAAGACTCGGAAGTGTCTGCATAAGTATCAGGCATTGGATGACTGCGGTAATAATACAGCACCAACATCCCCAATGTAAGGGCGCAGCACCTCAGGAACTTCAATACTGCCATCTTCCTGCTGGTAATTTTCCATGATCGCTATCAGCGTCCTACCAACGGCTAGCCCCGATCCGTTAAGGGTATGTAGCAACTCGGTTTTTCGAGTCTGCGGATCGCGGAAACGAGCCTGCATTCGCCTTGCCTGAAAATCGGTGCAGTTGCTGATCGATGAAATTTCACGATAAGCGTTCTGCGCTGGCAACCAGACCTCTAAGTCGTAAGTTTTCGCAGCAGCAAAACCAATATCGCCACCGCATAGTGAAACAACTCGATAAGGTAGTTTCAGCTTCTGCAGTATGGCTTCTGCGTGACCCACCATTTGATCGAGTGCCGCGAACGATTCATCGGGATGGACAATTTGTACCATCTCCACTTTCTCAAACTGATGTTGCCGAATCAAGCCACGCGTATCGCGACCATAGGACCCAGCTTCGGAACGAAAACATGGACTATGGCAGGTGTATCGGATTGGCAAGTTTGCAGTATCTACAATGGAATCTCTTACCGTATTCGTCACCGGAACTTCTGATGTGGGTATAAGGTAGTAGTCGGTTCCAGTAGCGCCTGCTTCTGCTTCAGTAGTTGCGTCACCCCAGACCAATCGAAATAAGTCCTCCTCGAACTTAGGCAACTGACCGGTACCGCGTAACGAATCCGAATTAACGATATAAGGTACATTGATCTCTGTGTAACCGTGCTCGCGGGTATGAGTATCTAGCATCAATTGAATGAGAGCACGATGCAGGGTCGCCAATTCACCGCGCAATACTGAAAAGCGAGAGCCGGTTAGCTTGGTCGCCGTTTCAAAGTCCAGCGCATCCCCGCGCGCACCGATATCGGTGTGGTCCAGTGGCTCAAAAGAGAACTGTCGAGGTTCACCTACCTTACGGACCTCCTGGTTATCGCTTTCGTCTTTGCCAGGCGGAACGCTGCTGTCAACAATGTTAGGCAGCGTCAGCAAAATATCATCCAACGATGACTGCACGACTGCGAGTTCTTTTTTGGCCTCTTCCAGCTCATCGCCCATGCGCGACGTTTCTGCCAGCAACGGCACTATATCTTCACCACGGGCCTTAGCTTGTCCAATCGACTTGGCCCGAGCATTGCGCTCGGCCTGTAATTCTTCACTTCGCTTCTGAAGCTCTTTTCGTTTGGCATCCAGGGAACTGATGGAAGCCTGGTCAAGAGTGATGTTACGAATACTGAGCCGCTCAGCAATGTGCGGAAGATCGTTTCTAATAAGCTTTGGATCGAGCATGCGTCAGTTGGGTCTCGAAATTTAAAGTGAAAGCCACGCCGAACAAACGACCGCGTAGCGTAAAGACAGTAATGTAGAAGGCTGTCCGAGAGTATATCAGCGCGCTCGCACTGTTTTCAGCCCTGTGTGCGAATCATGCACCGGCATACCACCGGGCTAGATAGGCACCGGCGGTGACAGCCACCAATGATCCAAAAAGATTCAAACCAACGTTACTTGCAGCCAGCAGGAAATTTCCTGCCTCAGCCAGCCTGAGTGTCTCAACGGAAAACGCTGAAAATGTCGTAAACCCTCCCAGAAATCCAACCATTAGCAACAAATGCAAGCCCCCCCCTGTAATCGCTTTACCCATAAAAAACGTCGTTAGAAATCCGGCAATCAAAGCACCTGCGACATTGGCCATCAGCGTCGCGTAAGGCAACGAAAAGTGCTGCGCGGCAAACAGTAAGCTGAGTGAATAGCGGCTGCAAGCACCCACAGCTCCGCCCAAGCCTACATAGGCAAAATTAACCACCAGATTCATGGGCACCGACCTTGCATCTTCTGATAGCAAGACTTTAGCGCATATTCGCCAACATGATGATCCGTACATTGCGCCTTGCGCTCCTTCTCACTTGCTGCACTAGTGCTCTAGCCCAACCCCTATACAAGTGGATAGAGGCAGACGGCTCTATTACCTTCTCTCCCGAAAAACCTCAAAAAAACATTGATTTTCAGGTTATCAACGCAGCGGAGGGCGTAACAGCGAGCCGAATCGCCGTGCGTGATCCCGCAACAGTCAACGCTATGGCCGCCGATCAGACTTCCTATAGCCAGCAAATTAGCGATGGCTCCGCGGGTCTTCTACAACCCGTAGCATCGTCGTATTCATCCGGCGAACGCTTGAACGCAAGCTCGCTCATGGTCGATAGAGCAGGTTCGAATGCCGGACAGCAAGCTTCAATGACATCCATGATGAAACAGCATTCTAGACAGACGACCCAATCCGCAGCGGCGGCAGCTGTTCAAAAAGAAAACCGATGTGAAGACCTGCGTAAGCGAGTAGTTTCTCTAGAACGCAGACTGAAATCGAATCTGACAGCTGCTGATATGGACAACACTGTTATCCAAATGTCTCAATATCAAAGAAGCTACGATCAATATTGCGTGCAATAGACTGCATCAAGTTGAGTAGGACTTGACGGCACACATGGAAATTGATGCCCTTGCCGAAGGCAATAATTAAGCCATTTACTGAGGAAGCGATTGAGACGACGACCCTCGTCAAGATCGCGTGTTCGTCTAACTTCAACTCGGCCCTCAGGCATCAGACCACTCATGACTTCACAGGCTCGGGCGTCGTGATACAGGCGGATTGCCAGGTCAGGCTCACGATCGCTTCGCCCTTTGTTAGAGCTCTCAAAAAATCGATAGGTCAAGTTGAACGTAGACGTGTAGCGACTGTGACTGAGCACGGTTAATTCCAGTGGCAAGGAGGATTGTACCTGTGAGACATAAACTCCAGATTCCAAGTCTTTAAGTTCTGGTGATAACAATCGCATCAGCACGTAGTTTTTCTCGTACAGCTCCATCAACGCGGCAAAGCGTTCAATGGTTTTGGGCCTGCTTAATAATGAGTTATACATAAACAGATAGTATGGTTGGCAAATTTGCGCAGTACAAACGAATATTTGCACGTAAGAGAGCGCCATTGAAGCGAAATGTTTGACGCAATTAGCAAAACTCTTGTAAAACTCATCCCATATCGCCATATAATCGTCAACCACATCCCGCAGACGCCGCGTAAAGTTCACCCTTGCCTCCCATGGCTGGCATAATAGTGAACATGGGGCGGATTACGCCCATACCGATACAGGCTTACAAGAGATTTAATGGCTAAAGAAGAACCCATCGAGATGGAGGGTGTAGTCGTAGACACACTCCCCAACACCATGTTCCGAGTAGAACTCGAAAATGGACATGTTGTTACTGCTCACATATCCGGCAAGATGAGAAAACATTACATTCGCATCCTGACTGGCGACAAGGTCACCGTTCAGATGACCCCGTACGACCTGAGTAAAGGACGTATCACATACCGTAGTCGATAACCAACTACGTAAAAAGCCACCCGGCCTTACGGGCCGAGTGGCTTTCCAAATGATACTTCCTCGGGCAGCCTCCTAGACAGTAACCTCCTTGCTTTCCTTACTTTCGTATTCAAAGGCTAGATCGCCTTTTTCGTCAAGGATAACGTTAACCCGCCCGCCACGACTCAACTTGCCAAACAGAATCTCGTCAGCGAGATGCTTCTTGACCTTCTCACTGATGAGTCGAGCCATTGGTCGTGCGCCCATGATTGCGTCAAACCCGTGCTCAGCGAGCCACGCTTTGGCCTCGTCATTGAAATCTATGGAAACGTTTTTCTCTTCCAGCTGTGCTTCAAGCTCAATAATGAACTTGTCAACAACATTCAGAATAATGCTCTTGTCCAGCGGCTTGAACTGAATAACGGCGTCAAGCCGATTACGAAACTCAGGGGTAAACAGTTTGTTAACTGCCTCGTTGCCGTCGGTGCTGTGATCTTGCTGCGTAAAACCCATAGTTGTGCGAGAAATAGATTCAGCGCCTGCATTCGTTGTCATGACCAAAATGATATTTCTGAAATCAGCCTTGCGCCCATTGTTATCTGTCAGCGTGCCGTGATCCATAACCTGTAGCAACAAGTTAAAAACATCAGGATGAGCTTTCTCAATTTCATCCATCAGTATTACTGCGTGAGGATTCTGAATAACCGCTTCGGTTAACAAGCCACCTTGGTCAAATCCAACATAGCCCGGTGGTGCACCGATTAAACGAGATACGGTGTGGCGCTCGAGGTATTCAGACATATCGAATCGAATGAGCTCAATTCCCATGATTTTGGCGAGCTGTTTTGTTACTTCAGTCTTACCGACACCCGTGGGTCCTGCAAACATGAAACTACCTATAGGCTTATCCTGAGACCCCAGCCCAGAGCGGGACATCTTAATTGCCGCTCCTAACGCCTCAATGGCCTCATCTTGACCAAACACCAGCATGCGAAGGTCTCTGGATAGAGTTCTCAGTTTATCCATATCGGTGGATGACACACTCTTTTCCGGAATTCGGGCAATTTTGGCAACAATAGCCTCTATGTCCTTAACCGTAATTTGCTTCTTGCCTTTGGTTGCGGTTCCTTTGACGCGGTGGTTGGCTCCGGCCTCATCAATAACGTCAATCGCTTTGTCAGGCAAAAACCGATCATTAATATAGCGACCAGACAACTCGGCTGCCGTCTTGAGTGCATTGTTGGAGTATTTAACTTCGTGAAATTCCTCGTATCGAGATTTCAAGCCTTTGAGAATCTCAAAGGTTTGATCAACAGAGGGTTCTGCTACATCAATTTTCTGAAAACGACGGGACAGAGCTCGATCCTTGTCAAAAATTCCGCGATACTCTTGAAAGGTTGTAGAGCCAATGCATTTGAGCTCACCAGAGGCCAACATGGGTTTGATTAGATTTGATGCATCCATTACGCCGCCAGAGGCTGCTCCAGCACCAACAATGGTGTGAATCTCATCAATAAAGAGGATCGCATCTTCTTCTTTTTTGAGCTGATTCAGGATACCTTTAAGACGTTTCTCAAAATCACCGCGGTATTTAGTGCCAGCAACGAGCGCACCGAGATCCAGAGAGTAAATGATTGCATCAGCTAAGACAGAGGGGACCTCACCGTCAACGATTCTCTTAGCCAGTCCTTCCGCAATCGCGGTTTTTCCAACGCCAGCTTCGCCCACAAACAACGGATTGTTCTTACGTCTGCGGCACAGAATCTGAGAGGCTCGCTCTACTTCGTGATCACGCCCGATCAGCGGGTCTATTTTACCAGCCATAGCTTTGGCATTTAGATTGGTTGCGTACTTATCCAATGGTTTAGCATCGCTCTCAGCATCTTCTGCACCGTACTCACCGGCACTGTCTTCCGACTCTTCAGCCTCCTCGTCCGAGTTTTTGGCGATGCCGTGGGAGATGTAATTAACGACATCAAGGCGCGTAATATTTTGCTTGTTGAGCAGATACACAGTTTGCGAATCCTGCTCCCCGAATATGGCAACCAATACATTTGCGCCGGTAACTTCTTTTTTCCCGGAGCTCTGGACGTGGAATACCGCACGTTGCAGGACACGCTGAAAGCCAAGAGTTGGCTGCGTTTCACGGCTATCATTTTCATCAAGCAGTGGCGTGTTTTCGTCAACGAAACTATCTAGCTCATCACGCAGGGTTTCCAGATCGCCGCCGCAGGCACGCAAAACTTGCGCTGCAGTCGGGTTATCGATGAGAGCAAGTAATAAATGCTCGACCGTCATGAATTCAAAACGTCGTGCACGCGCTTCTTTAAACGCATTGTTGAGAGTGAATTCCAGCTCTTTGCTAAGCATTATCTAATAGTCCGCTCATGAAACTTCGTGTTGCATCAGGAAGATAATCTCTCCTTTTGCTTTACCAACTTCGGATAACCAGGTTAGCCCGAAGCGTTACATAATTAATTGTCTTAAGCTTTTTCCATCTCACACATCAACGGGTGCTTACGCTCCCGAGCCAATTGTGTGACCTGCGCTACCTTTGTTTCGGCAATTTCCCGAGTAGCTACACCACAAACACCCTTTCCTTTTTGATGAACATGTAGCATGACCCTAGTGGCCTGCTCCCTGTCCAGCCTGAAAAACACCTCCAGAACTTCAACCACAAACTCCATTGGCGTGTAGTCGTCATTGAGAATAACCACCTTCCAAAGCGGCGGTTTCGCCAGCTTCGGTTTGGCCGTCTCAATGGCTAGGCCGCTTTCATAGTTAGTGTCTTCTTCACTCATTACTCAATTTCCGCGAGATCGATCGGCCAGATGTCATTCTTGCTAACCACTGATACGTTTATAACAGGAGACTGGTGTCACGATCACGCTTAGTAGAGTAATCGCAATATTCATACCCCATTAACATGGTGTTTGAATTACCTAACTCAATCGTCTGATGCTAATCAGGCTGACACTCATAACTTACCCTTATGGGCGATGAAAGTGTAGCTTTGCTGATTACGAGAAAAGTTGATTTAAAACACTGTTCGAGAAAGAATAGTCGACCAGACACCCAACGTTATAGAGATTAATTCTCAAAAACCAATAACCCGGTTAGTCGGGGCCTTTATTTCGGTCAAGCAAATGCCTCTTTTGCCTCCTAGGCTCTCTTATCGCTTACGTTGGCGTTGTTTCGGCCCAGCTGCCACAATATCCTCTGCCGCTTGTCGGGCTTTTCTGACTGCCCTCGTCTCATAGGCTGGTTGTACCGCCCGTTGGCTTGTTAGGGACTTCCCGGCACTGCCGTGCTCTGCCGCTTTTTGCGCTTCCAGACGAAGTCGTACCCGCGACTCCAAGGCCTTCTTCTCTGCCTCCTGTGCCATGAATGCCGCCGCACCGCGTTTGGGCGCACGTTGACCTGCCCGGCTTTTCCGTTGTGGCTTTAACTCCAACTCAGGTGCAAGTACTGTCTCCATTTTTGATGCCATATCAGCCTGCACGCCAGCAGTATTGCGCCTAGGACGTTTCGAACGAAGGGCTGATCTCCCCATTTTGACACCGGCAAGGGCAAGATCACTCTCGTCACTAGCCTTTTTGAGCACTTGCAGGATAATCAAGTAAGCCCAGAAATAAATCGTAAAATTGAGCGCTACGGCCCGAGATCCGAATATACAGACCACTGCATAGCAAACTGGTATCGCCGTACCGCCGATTCCAACCGCTCTTATAAATCTATCGGTTTTGTTCTGCGCATGGAACCTGCCTAACTTAAACATGTACCCCATTATGACGATAAAAAGCACCAAGGCGGGTATTCCCATCTGCGAGCCTAGGTAAAAATACATGCTATGAGGATCATCTTCCTCAACTTCCTCATGAATATACTGTTCCTTCAAGAAGGGAAAACTTTTGAAACCCTTGCCCAGAATCGGGCTCTCTATCATCATTTGACCCGCTGCTTCCCACATCACAAATCGTGTTAACGCGCTTTTATCCAGCTTTTCCTCCTCGTGTGCTGAAGAGGCCGCAGATTTTGCATCCACCAAACCGCCCATTCTGGCTGAAATGGATGCCGGCATTACTGACGGGAAAGCAACAACGACACAGATCGCCAACACCACAGCAGTGAGAAGAAACATTTTGCCCCTGTAATAACCCACAATAAAACCACCCACCGCCATGGCCACATAAGCGCCACGTGAGAATGTGGTGAGGAGTACCTTGAGGGCGATAATAAAATACGGCGTCAGCATCCAGGCTCGGATGTCCTTAATGAATACCAAAAAGAAGGCGAGAAACGGTAACAATGTGTAGGCCACAAAACCGCCAAAGTTATTCGCTTGAGCCTGTGGCCCCAGAATTCGACTTTTTTCTATCGAGGAGCGTCCCATTTTTTCCAGCATCTCTGGAATCGAATAAATCACCACCGCCATTGACCCGATCATGATGTACACAACAGCGCGTTTTGCACCCTCTTTGTCACGTATTAATGCAACTAGTATCAAATAGATAATGAATTGATCAAGCCATGATTTATAACTGAGGATCTCAGCCTTCAGTAGGTACCCCCCCCCCGGATGCTGCAATATAGTGAACGCCGATAGTG